>CAZZVH010000021.1:0-18068 GCA_964657365.1 uncultured Burkholderiaceae bacterium | reverse complement strand
ATCCGGCGCGTTGATCGCCCGGTCCATGGGCGAGACGACGTTCTGACTCGCGCTTTCATGGCACCGGCCTGACTGCCGAGCCAGTCGGAGCACATGGCATAGTGCGGTCACCGTCACGACAGCAGCACCTGGAGCCCTATGCACCGACGCCATCTCCTCGCCACGATCGCAACGCTCGCTTGCGCAGCGTTCGCGCCTTCCGCGTTCGCACAGGCCTCGGCGGTCGCCAAGCGCAAGCCCGACCTGGGGGACGTGGCCGAGGGCCACTATGCCGGCGACGTGATCTCCGATTCGAAGGGCTCGGGCCGCTCCGGCGTGACGCTGACGGTGACGCGCATCGGCGTGAATCGTGTCCACGTCGCGTCCGACTATCCGCGCCTGCCCGAGGTCGACGTGACGCTCAGCCGCGCCATGGACAAGATCGTTCAGACGCGCGGCAACAACGTCTTCCTCTACGACCCGGCCAAGCGCCCGGTCCGGCTCGACGTGAGCTTCAACAACGAAGTGAGCTGGAGCGGCACGAAGCAATAGTTTCGGGCGCCATGCCTCGGCGCGGTTCGATGCGGACGTGCGCGGGCAGGCGCGTCAACACGATCGCATCGGCCGGCCTGTCGACGATCCGGCCATCGATGGTCACGCGCGCATCCGCCGCCCAAGGCCCGCGCAGCGTCACGCCGCCTGGCGGTGACCGCGTCAGCCGGGACACGTGGACGTCGATCGCGCCGGCGGCCCCGAGGCGAGCTGTCCAGTCCAGCGGCCCGTAAGACGTGCGCAGCCCGCGGATCGACAGCCCCTTGCCGCGCAGCCATGCCATCGGCACGCCGGCGCCCAGGATGAGTGATCCCGCTTCGTCGTCGTCGTAGGCGAACAGGTCGAGCACGGCGCGGATGTGGTCGGAGGCGACCCAACCGTGCGGCATGTCGCCGAGGAAGCGTGGCTCGCGCGGGTTCCTCGCGACGACCTCGGCCCACTGGTTCCATCCGGCCGGCCTGCGGTCGGCATAGAAGTACGCCATGGCCTGCAGCGCCCGCTCCCGCTCGCCGAGGCGGATCAACGCGCCGACGTTGCGCCATTCGTAGGGCGTGTACGCGCCGTCGCCGTGGCGAATGCCGGCCTGCTCGTCGGCGCGGCGCGCCTGGAAGTCCCGCCAGTAGCCGTCGAAGGTGTGTTGCACCAGCGGGCGAGGCAGCGCGTGCAGCAAGGCGCCCGGTGTCAGGGCGATGGTGCTCGAGGTCGGGTCGAAGTCGCCGCGGTCGGCCGCACCGGGAAGCACGTCGAGCCCGAAGCGTGCGGTGCTCGCCAGGATCGAGGCCTGCAGGTCGCGCAGGAACTCGTCGCGCATCGTGGCGATGCGCGCTGCCTCGGCATCGAGGCCCAGGCCGGTCGCGAGAACGACGGCGTTGCGGTAGCCGATGTACGCCCAGACGTCGTCCCAGTAGGAATAGGCAGGCTTGTCCGAATAGCCTTCGTGGCTGATGGAGGGCGGCATCAGGCCGAAGTACGCCGCGCGATCGCCGGAGCGGTTCGCCTCGACGCGCTCGCCGGCCCGCAGCGATTCCATGTGCCCGATCGCTGCGGCGACGTGGGGCCAGAGCACGCGGGCGGTCGCTTCGTCGCGGGTGTACCGGAACAGCTCGGCGGCGGCGAACGCGAACTCGCCGTCGCTGTCGTTCTCCGGCACCGGATCAGCGCCACGCGCGGTGGCGCAGCACGGCACCTTGCCGTTGCGGAACTGGAACGGCGCGTACCAGAGCAGGAAGTCGCGGGCAGCGTCTTCCCGGCCCATGCGCAGGAGCGCGGACGACGTCAGCGCGCCGTCGCGGATCCACGAACGCGCGTAAGCCCGTGCGCCGGGCTGCAGGGCAGGGCCGCTGCGGTTGACGAGGATCTGGCCGAGGGCGGAGCGCAGCGTCTTCGCCATGTCGGAAATCTCTCCGGGCCCGGAGAGCTCGACCTCATCCAGCCGCGCATGCCAGCGCGCCGCGATGCGTGCCTGTTCGCGGCCGGCGTCGACCCGCTCGGGCAGCGGATTCGCCGTGGTCGGCAGGACGACGTCGACGACACGTTGTTCGCCGGCGGCCAGCGTCATGTCGTAGCGCAGGACGGCGCTGGCGAAACCGTCCGGATCGTCGACGCTGGTCGCGTGGACCGCCGAGGCGCCGTCGGCCAGCCAGTCGCCGACCGGCCCTGCCGCCGCCGGCTCGATGCGCACGTCGCTCGGCGCCCGCACCGGGCGCACGCGCAACGCACCGTCGACCCACAGTGCACGGCCGTCCCATCGCATCGTCCGGATCGGCACCGCGCCACCGCGGTGGGCGAGGAACTGGGTCGGCGGATTCACCTGGAACGGCCGCCAGGCCAGCGCCAGCGCCAGCCGCTTGCGCTGGTGGCCGGTGTTGCGCACGGTGTAGCGAACGATCGCGTGCGCGTCGTCGGGCCGGCCTGCGCCGAACCCGGCGATGTCGAGGGACACGTCGCCGACGCGCCAGTGCGTGACCGGCATCGGCAGTTCGCCGTCGCGCAGCGAGTGGTCGATGCGGGCGTCCGCCCAGCTCGCGACGTGCCCGTCGACGACGAGGAACGGCTCGAGCGCGCCGACCGTGGGCACCGGTTCGACGGCGCCGTCTTCGCCCATCAGCGAAGCGACGCGCGCGCCGTCGACACCGAAGACGGTCCAGTACGCCTGCTCGCCGATGTAGGCGCGCGGATAGGCGCCGCGTCGCGCCTGCCCCGCGATGCGTGTGAAGAACGCGTTGGCGTCGGCAGCCTCGTCGAGCTCGACGGCGAGGGGCTGCGTCTCGGCGAGCACGCGCACGCCGCGCGCTTCGGCGTCGCCGAACCAGTGGTGCTGGATGTCGCCGCGTGCGCCTTCGACATGGCGCACCGTCCGCCAGGCCGCACCGTCGTCCGAGAACTGCAGGTCGTAGCGCGACGGAGACGCGCCGGCCGGCCAGCGCACTGTCACGTCGCCGAACCGGCGCGGCTCGTCGGGCGATGGCTGGTCCGGCAGGCGTCTGAGGACGAGTCCGGCGAAGCAGGCGCTGCCCTTGCCGGCGCCGCTGCCCGAGGCGATCACGATCTCGGCAGACGTCGTGCGCCGCAGCGCGCGGTCGGCCGTGGTGCCCCATGCGAACGCGATGTCCCTTTGACGAAAGCGTTCGGCCGTCCAGTCGTGCGGGATGGCGAAGTCTGGCCGGGTCGCCCACCACACGTTGTCGCCGTCGACGAGCTTGAGCTGCAGGTCGTTGGGCAGTGCATCGCCGCGCATGTCCAGCCGCAGCTCGAAGCGCGGCGGATACGCGATCGGCAGGGCGCGGCGGGCGCTGACGTAGCCGGTGGCCGTGCCGAAGTCGAAGTCGACGCACAGCGCACCGCCGTGCGGCCCGTCGATGTGGCGCAGCGAGGCCTTGACGTCGTCGGTGGCGGAGATCGACCACGCGCCGGCATCGCTGAAATCGTCGAGCACGACGTCCTGCGCCCGCGCGTTCGACGCGAGCATCAGCACCGACGTCGCTGCCAGCGTCGCCGCCAGCGACAGCAGGCGCCTCGTCATCCTTTCAGGCTTCCGGCGAGCAGGCCTTCCATGTACTGGCGCTGCAACGCGAGAAAGAGCAGCAGCACCGGCAGCACGGTGACGACCGAGCCCGCCATCATCAGCTCGTTGTCCTGCACGTGCTCGCGCGACAGCCCGGCCAGGGCGACCGGGAGCGTGTGCAGCGAATCGTCGGTGAGCACGATGAGCGGCCACATGAAGTCGTTCCAGGTGCCGAGGAAGCTGAACACCGCCAGCGTCGCGATGATCGGCTTCAGCAGCGGCGCGACCACCGTGACGAAGATGCGCAGCTCGCCGGCGCCGTCGATGCGCGCCGCCTCGAGCAGCTCGTCGGGGATGCCGCGCGCGAACTGGCGCACGAGGAAGATGCCGAAGATGCTCGCCATGGCCGGGACGATCGCGCCGCCGTAGCTGTCGATCAGGCCGAGCGGCTTCATCATCAGGAACAGCGGCAGCATGGCGACCTGCCCGGGGATGACGAGCGCGCCGAGCAGCAGGCGGAACAGCGCATCGCGGCCGCGAAAGCGCAATTTCGCGAAGGCGTAGCCGGCCATCAGGTTGAAGGTCACGGAGATCGCGGTGGCGCATGTCGCGATCAGCACGCTGTTGAACAGGTAGCGGCCCATGCCGATGTCGCTGAACAGGATGCGGTAGTTCTGCAGGGTCAGCGAGGGCGGCAGGATCGGTGTCGGCAGGACGCTCGACGCGCCGGCCGGCATGAACGAGGCCGAGACCATCCAGAGCAGCGGGAAGAGGCTGAACGCCGCCAGCGCGGCGAGGAGGCCGTTCACGAGCCACACGGCGAGACGCGGATTCATGCCTGGTCCGGGCCGCCGCGGTCGAACCGGAGCATCAGCCAGCTGACCGAGAAGATCACGACGAAGAGCAGGAACGCGACGGCGGAGGCGTTGCCCAGGTTCCACCAGCGGAAGCCTTCCTCGTACATGAGGTAGAGCATGCTGAAGGTGCTGCGCAGCGGGCCGCCCTGCGTCATCACGTAGGGCTCGGCGAACAGCTGGAAATAACCCGAGACCGTGAGGATGCCGACCAGCACGAGGGTCGGCACGAGCATCGGCAGCGTCACGTCGGTGAAGCGGCGCAGCGGCCGGGCGCCATCCATGCGCGCTGCTTCGTAGAGCTCGCGCGGCACGGCCTGCAAGGCAGCCAGCAGGATGATCATGTTGTAGCCGAAGTTCTTCCAGACGGCGAAGACGATGATCGCCGGCATCGACCAGTGCGGATCGCCGAGCCAGTCGACCGGGGCCAGGCCGATCGCCTCGAGACCCTGGTTGACGAGGCCGTAGCGCGTGTGCAGCAAATAGCGCCAGATGACGGCCACCGCCACGGCGGTCGTGACCACCGGCGCGAACAGGGACGTGCGGAAGAACGAATTCCAGCGTGCGAACCGCGACTGGAGCAGCAGCGCTGCGGCCAGCGACAGGCAGAGCGATGCAGGCACGCCGACGGCGACGAAGTAGAACGTGTTGCCCAGCGCCTGCCAGAACAGGGGTGTCTGCAGCAGGTGCAGGTAGTTGTGCAGGCCGACGAAGCGGACCGTGGACAGGTCGGCCAGCGCGTAGAGGTCGAAGTCGGTGACGCTGAGCATCAGCCCGACGGCGACCGGCAGCGCGAAGAAGACCGCGATCACCAGCAGGGCCGGGCCCGCCAGGATCCACGAGGCTGCGCCGTGCCTGGTCACGCCTGCCTGCTGCGCAGCCAGCGGCGCTTCTCGAGCAGGGCGTCGACCCAGGTGTCGAGCTCGCGACAGGCATCCGCGCTGTCCTGTCGCCCCTGCACGACGCGCTCGGCGGTCAGCTGCATCTCCTGGAAGATGCGTTCCCACTCCGGGATCTTGGGCGCGGCGCGCACGCGTTCGAGCTGCTGCGCGAAGGCCTGCGACGGCGCGTCGTTGCGGAGCGCGGGCGTACGCCACGCACTGCGTCGCGGCGGCAGGTCGCCGGTGAGCGCGTGGAAGCGCTGCATCGTCGCCGGCTCGCTCAGGAAGCTGATCAGCTTCCAGGCGGCGTCCTTCCGGCGCGAGCCCTTGAAGATGACCAGGCTCGATCCGCCGGCGGTCGACACGCCCGGCCCGTCGGGTCCGGGCAGGGGCGCGGCGGCCCAGTCGCCTTGCCGGGCGGCGGGCAGGCGACGGCGGAACTCGCCGATGTTCCACGGGCCGGTGACGTAGAAGGCGAACAGCCCTCGCGCGAACTCGTCCCAGACATTCGAGATCTGCGTGTTCGTCATCTTCGGCGCGAGACCGTCGCGAAAGACACCGGCGTAGAAGTCGAGGGCGCGGCGGAACGGCGGCTGCGAGAAGGCACCGCGCGTGTCGTCGTCGCTCAGCACCGGGCCTTGCTGCAGCGACAGCGCGAACAGCGGATCGGGCTCGTTGATCGGCAGCAGCGCGCCGTAGCCATGGCCATCGCCGAGCCGGTGGATGTCCTGCATCGCCGTGCGCCACTCGGCCCACGTCTGCGGCGGCCCGGCGTGGCCGGCGGCGCGCAGGAGGTCGGTGCGATAGAAGAGCAGGCGCGTGTCGACGTACCACGGCACGCCGAGCAACTGGCTCGCGCCGCCCGGCGCCGGCATCACGTTGGTGTCGAGGACGCCGGCGAAATAGTCGTCGCGCGCCATGTCGGCAGCGGCCATCCGGTCGTCCAGCGGCTCGAGTGCACCGAGCGCGCTGAATTCAGGCAGCCAGGTGTTGCCGAGCTGGCACAGGTCGGGCAGGGCGCCGCCGGCGAAGGCGGTCAGCAGCTTCTCGTGCGCGGCCGTCCACGGCAGTTGCTGCACGCGCACCTGCACGGAGGGATGGCGATCGTGAAAGGCCGTGAGCAGCTCGACGACGACCTCGGCTTCGCGCCCCATCGCCCAGAAGTCGAGCGGTCCGTCGGCCGCCGTCCTGCTCGGGCCGCAGCCGGAAAGCGAGCCCGCCAATGCCGCCGAACCCCAACCGATCCGTTGCAGCGCATGGCGGCGGCCCTGGCAGCCCGCGGAGGCTGCGTGCCGCGGCATCAGGCTGCCTGACTGAGCCAGCCGCCGGTGAAGCCGGCGCGCGCGAGGCCGCGCCGCAGTGGCACGCAGGTGCGCATGTCGTCCCAGACGAGCTGGTTGCGGTAGTTGCAGATCATGGCGAGGATGGGGCCCTGGTCGATCCCGAGATAGTCTCTCGCGATCCAGCCGAAGGACGGGTCGACGCGTCCGTCGGAGAGGGTGACGTCGGTGGCGGTGAAGCTGCGGTTGAACGAATCCAGGAAGCCGAACCGCGAATAGATGTACTTGCCGTAGCGCTCGTGCATCTCCTCGGTGGCGGGGATCGCGATCTCGGGCGCGAACGGCAACGACGACACGGCCGCGGTCGGCGCGATGGTTCCGTCGTCGACCGTGTGGACCCGGCCGGCGCCACGCGCGGAGTAGTCGAGGAAGTAGCGGGAACGGCCCATGCGGTCGATCTGGTGCATGGTTCCCGGGCCGTCGCACGCGGTGAAGCCCCAGACGTTCGAGCCGTATTCGAACCATCCCTTGGGATTGGCGATCGCGTAGGCCCGCTGCGCGTACGCGGCGCGGCGCGAGTTCTCGAAATAGTCGATGCCGCGCTCGCGCATGACTTCGTCCTGGATGCCGCGGAAGTCGATCCACATGTGCGAATACTGGTGGCCGAAGAGCGGCGCGAAGCTGAGGTGCTCGTAGCCCATGAAGCGGCCCCAGGCTCCCTTGTAGCTGTTCGTCCAGGCGTGCCACGCCCCTTCGTCGACGGGATGCGTCGGCGAACCGAGCGCCAGCAGCACGACCAGCATCGCCTCGCTGTAGCCCTCCCAGTCGTGCGGGATGAACGCCGATTCCGGCTTCCAGCCCATGCTCACGTAGTCGCCCCGCACCTGCGCCCATTTCCAGTCGACGCGCCAGTAGATCGCGTCGACCAGGGCGCGGATCTCCACCTCGTCCGCGTGATCGGTGTCGAAGTAGGCCTGTGCGTGCAGCATGCCGCCGATCAGCAGCGCGGTGTCGACGGTGGACAGCTCGCTGCGGGCGGCGCGGCGGCCCGTCTTCATGTCGAGGAAATGGTAGAAGAAGCCCTTGTAGCCCGTCATGTCGCGCGCCTCGGGCCCTTGCGGCGCGTTGCGGAAGAACCGCACGGTGGTAAGCGTGCGTGCGCGTGCCTGCTCGCGCGTGATGAAGCCGCGATCGGAGCCGATCACGTAGGCCGTGAGCGCCATGCCGATGGCGGCGATGCTGGCTGGCGACGTGCTCGGGAAGCGGTCGGGCACCATGCCGTTGGCAGGGTTGCCGTTGTCCCAGAAGAACTCGAACGTGCGGTGCTCGATGTCGTCGAACAGGGCAGGCAGCTCCGGCCGCGACGCGCTCGGTGGCTGCACCGCCACCGCCGAATTCGAGGCGGCGTCGGCCGCGGAGGTGTCGTACACCGGGCTGCGCAGGAATTTCGACTCGTAGAACGATTGGCAGCCGCCGAGCGTCCCCAGGGCGGCGGCGTTGCCACCCCAGGCCAGTAGGCGGCGTCGGGTGATGTCGTTCATCGATGAGGGTGGAAGAAAGGGTCCGGCCGGCACGCCGTGGCATGCCGGTTCCGGACACCTCGGGCACACGTCGTCAGAACTGGTAACGCGCCGAAAGTTTCAGCGTGCGCATCGGCCCGATGGACGTTCCATCGGCCATGCCCAGGTGCGGGTTGCCATCCGGGCCCACGAAGTTATCGTAGCCGCCCGTGTAGTTCACCGTGTTGAAGACGTTGATGATGTCCGCACGGAAAGTCAGGTTTCCGTAGATCACGCCGAACCCCTTGCCCACGCCGATGTCGAACTGACGGAAGCTGTAGCCTTCGCCGGCCTTCACGAAACAGGTGTTGAAGCCTGCCGAGCAGTCGGTGAGACGGAACGGCAAGCCCGAGCCGAGAATGACCCGGGCAGACGCCAGCATGCCCCAAGGGAGCAGCCCGTCGGTCACCGCGGAACCGACGATCCGGTGGCGCTCGACATCGGCCGACGGGATGAAGCGAGACACCGATCGCCCGCCCGTCCAGTTGTACGGGTCATTGGTCAGGTTCTCGTTCGTGGTCCGGGCGTCGCTGTAGGTGTAGGTGATGCCCGCTCCCCACCCCGATGCTGGCGTGTACGGCTTGTCGGCCTTGGCGTAGAGCGTCTGCGTCTTCGCGCGGGCATTGAAGTCGCCGAGCACCAGGTTGCCGAAGCCGGGCGGCCCGCCGAACAGCGCGTCGCTCGGTGGCTTGCCGCCGACGCCGCCCGACGGATCGCGGTTCCCTTCGGTCCAGTTGAACTGGTTGTGCGAATTGGAGAACGTGTAGCCGATCTCGGTGTTCCAGATCCCGACGCCCTTGCGCAAACCGATGCTGAACTGGTCCGTGAACGGCATCTTGAAGTGGTTCCGGATGAGATAGACGTCACCGTTCGCCGCAGCGTTGTTGGCCACTTCGGCGATCGCGTAGTCGGCGATCGTCCGGTCGTAGGCGCGGCCGGCGCCGGCGAACGCGACCAGGTTCTTGTCGCCGTTGATGTCGTACGAGAAGCCGACGCGCGGCTGGATCGCCCCGGCGAACGGCTTCCGGCTCGAGCCGTCGGCGATGTAGTCGCCCAGGTTGACGCCGCCCTTGGCGAGAGACTGGGCGTAGGTCTGGCCGGGCGCCACCGGAATGCCGCCGACCCGCGTCGAGATGCCGTTCGCGTCGACCGGCTCGAGCGCGAACAGCCCCGCGATCCGGTCGGCCGGCGTCACGTAGTCGTTGTTCAGCATGTTGGTCTCGTAGTCGTAGCGGACGCCGAGGTTGAGCTCCAGCTTCTGCGTGACTTCCCAGTCGTCCTGGATGTAGATGCCGAACTGCTTGTTCTTGTAGCCGACCGCCGTCGGCGTCGTCGCCCTGTCGAGCTGGAAGTAGTCGTTCTCGCCGAACAGCACCGGGTTGCCGGTCTGGTTGTCGATGAGTTTCTGGAACACGTCGACGCCGCGGATCGCGCCCGACAGGTCGTACTTCATGAACTTCACCTTGGCCCCGACCTTGATCGAGTGACCGGCCAGTCCGGTGAAGCTGAGGTCGTCCTGGAACAGCAGGCCGGTCTGCTTCTTGTCCTGGGCATCCGGCGAGCCGCCGACGCTCAGGAATTCGCCGCGTCCGTTGGTCGTGTTGTCGGCCGAGATGTAGTACTGGATCTCGGGCGTACGGTTGTCGGCGTTCGGGCTCCATTCGTAGCGTTCGTAGCCGATGCGCGCCTCGTTGAAGTACCGGTCATTGCTCCACTCGTGCTTCAGGTCGAGCCGCGTCTCGTCGTTGGTGCGCGCCTTGTCGTTGCCTGGCGCGCTGAGAGTCGGGTTTTCGGCGATGTGGTCCTTCTCGCGCCGCAGCCGCCCGGTCAGCTCGAGCCGCTGGTTGCCGCCCAGATCGACATCGACCTTGCCGAAGACCAGATTTTCCTTGAACGATTGCGTGTGCGAGCCCTGCAGCGGGAAGAAGGTCGCCGCCAGGCCGGCGTCAGGCACGGGCGGGTTGGCACCGCCGAAGCCGACGCTGCGCGGCGAGTCGATGTTCTTGCCTTCGTACGAGACGAACCAGTGCGCCAGGTTCTGCACGATCGGGCCGCCGAGCGTGAAGCCGTACTGGTCCTGCGTGAAGCCCGCGCGGTCGTTGCCGGCGTCCTTGTTCTTCGCCTCGTTCGGGCTGTAGGCGGTGAGGCCGGCGCCGGTGTGGTCGATGAACGCCTCGCCGTGCAGCGCGTTGGTTCCCGATTTCGTCACCGCGGTGATCGCCGCGCTGCTGACCTGGTCGAACTCGGCCTTGTAGTTCTGCGAGATCACCTTGTACTCTGCGATCGCCGACTGCGGGAACGGATTGCCGCGCGTCGAGTCCATGCCCGAGGCGCCGCCGCGCAGGATGTTGTTCTTCTGGCTGACGCCGTCGATGAAGATGTTGATGTTGTCCTGGTTCTGGGCGCCGCTCTGCACCTTGACCTGGCCCTGGTTGTTGACGTCGAATCTGACGCCCGGCGCCAGGTCGGCGAAGGCGAGGAAGTTGCGCGTGATCTGCGGCAACTGCTCGATCTGCTTCGGGCTGACGTTGGTGCCGACCTCCGAGCTCTTGCGGTCGAGGCCGGCGGTGCCGGTGACCATGATGGTCTCGAGCTGTGCGGTTCCGGTCGGTGCGAGCTTCAGATCGAGATCGACGGTCTGGCCGATGGCCACCGTCAGCGTTTCGAGCCGCGGCGCGAAGCCGGAGGCGTTGATGTCGATCTTGTAGGTTCCCGGCGCGAGGCCGACGAGGATGTAGCTGCCGTCGGCGCGACTCGTCGTGCGTGTGACCTGACCGGAGGCGACGTTGGTCGCCGTGATGGTGGCGCCTTGTTGCGCCTTGGTATCGGCAGTGACGGCCCCGCGCACCGTGGCACTGCTCAACTGCGCTGCGGCGGGTGCGGCCATGGCGATCATGGCTGCGGCTGCGAGCGCGCGAATCTGGAATCTGTGGACTTGTCTCATGTGGCCTCCTCGTTGGGTCTTGGCTCTGTGGTCTCCGTGTGTCCCCGCACTGCCTGCAGCTCAGGACGCCTGCGGTGGCGGCCTCAGGAACTTCCTCTTCACCGGTGCTGCCGTCGACTGGCGCACGACCAGGTCGGCGCGAAGCGTCTGGTGCTCGATCGACGAACGGTGCGGCTCCTCGATGGCCGAGGCGAGACGTTCGAGCGCCAGGCCACCGAGCTCGGCGATGCGCGCCCGCACCGTCGTCAGCGGCGGGTTCACGTAGCGGCTGATCGGGATGTCGTCGAAGCCCGCGAGCGCGATGTCTCCCGGAATGCGCAGGCCGGCGGCGTTGAGGGCCGACAGGCAGCCGATCGCCATCATGTCGTTGCTGGCGAACACGGCGGTCGGCCGATGCGTCAGCGCGACCACGTGGCTGCCGGCGCGGAATCCCGACTCCTGCGTGAAGTCGCCTTGCAGCACCTGCTCGCTCTCGCCGGGAAGCAGCGCGGCCATGGCGTCGCGATAGCCGCGCAGCCGTTCCTGTGCCTCGAAGTTGCTCTCCGGGCCGGCGATGAAGGCGACGCGGCGGTGGCCGCGCTCCACGAGGTGCTGCACCATCGCGTGCGCACCGGCGTGGTTGTCGACCGCGAACGACGGGTGGGTGCCGCCCGCGAGGCGGGTGTTCATCAGCACGGCGGGCAGGTCCGTCGAGAGATTGCCCCAGAGGAAATCGGCGTTGGCGTGCGGCGACATGATGAGCAGGCCGTCGACGCGGCCGTTCATGGCGCGCAACGCCGCGGCCGCCTCGACGGCATCGCCGTGCGAGCTGGACACCAGCAGGTGGAGGCCTCGCGCGCGTGCCGCCAGGTCGATGCCGCGGATGAGCTCGGAGAAGTATTCGCCGTGCAGGTCGGGCAGCAGCGCGCCGACGGTGTGCGTGCGCCGCGTGATCATGCTGCGCGCCGCGCTCGAAGGCACGAAGCGGAGCTGCGCCACGACACCGAGCACGCGGTCTCGCGTGCGCGGCGTCACGTTGGAGCGCCCGTTGAGCGCACGCGACACGGTGGCCACCGAGACCCCGGCTTGCCGTGCGACGTCCTTGATCGTCGTGGCCACGATTCGCCTCAGCTGCCTGCGCCGAGCGACGCGCCGCCGGAGGCGATCACACCGGCGTAGAAGTGCGCGCTGTCCTTGAGCGTGCGTTCCTGGGTCTCGAAGTTGACGTGGACGATGCCGAACCGCATGGCGTAGCCGTGCGACCACTCCAGGTTGTCCATCAGCGACCAGGCGCAGTAGCCGCGCAGGTCGACGCCCGCCTCGATCGCATCGTGGATGGCGCGGAGGTGGGCCCGGTAGTAGTCGACCCGCAGCGGGTCGTTGATCCGCCCCTCGGTGGCGCAGGGCGGGTCGTAGAAGGCCGCGCCGTTTTCCGTCACGTACAGCGGAATGTCGCCGTAGCGCTGCTTGACCCAGAGCAGGATCTCCGTGAGGCCCTTCGGATAGACCTCCCAGCCGGTCTGCGTGTAGGTCGACCGCGGCTGCGGCACGACCGACGTCTTCACCGGCCACTTCGGTTCGTCGTGGCGGATCACGTCGCGCATGTAGTAGTTCACGCCGACGAAATCGATCTTCTCGCCGATCAGCGCGAAGTCTTCGGCCGGCCAGTCGGGCCAGGCCTCGCCGAAGATGTCCTTCATCTCGTCGGGATAGGCACCGCGGAACACCGGGTCGAGGTACTGCCGGTTCATGTAGGCATCGGCGCGCTGCGTCGCGACGACGTCTTCCGGCTTGTCGCTGGCGGCGTGCTTGGGCGCCAGGTTGACGACCAAGCCGACCTCGTGGCGCCCTTCTGCGCGATAGGCCCGCACCGCCTTGCCGTGCGCGCGCATCAGGTGGTGCGAAGCGATGGGCGCTTCGTACAGGTTCTTGTGGCCGGGAGCGAGTGCGCCGTGGAGATAGCCGCCGTCGGTCACGACCCAGGGCTCGTTCAGCGTCGCCCATTTCTTCACCCGGCCGTCGAGGCGCCGGTACATGGCGGTGGCGTAGTCGGCGAACCAGTCGGCGACGTCGGGGTTGAGCCAGCCGCCGCGGTCGTCGAGCGCGACCGGCAGATCCCAGTGGTACAGCGTGGCGAGCGGCTCGATGCCGTTGTCGAGCAGCGTGTCGACCAGCCGCTCGTAGAAATCCATGCCGCCTTCGTTCACGGCGCCCCGGCCGTTCGGAAGAATGCGCGCCCAGGCGATGCTGAAGCGGTAGGCGTTGAGCCCGAGCCGTTTCATCATGAGGACGTCGTCCTTCATGCGCCGGTAGTGATCGCAGGCGACATCGCCCGTGTGTCCGTTCAGCACCAGGCCCGGCGTGCGCACGAAGCGGTGCCAGATGCTGGGCCCGGCGCCGTCCGCCAGCGGTGAGCCCTCCACCTGGTAGGCCGATGTGGCTGCGCCCCACAGGAAGCCTTCAGGAAACGTGTACGGATTGTTCACCTAACTCCACAGTTCTTTACCCTGGATGTAAACGTTATCACCGCGGGCGGCGATACGACTACGGGTAAGCGATGCTGGCCAACACCGCTATGGAACGAACGTCTGCGCACCTCTCCTCTACGCGTGCATGATCACCATGCCGTTGCCCGTGACCTTGCTGCTTGCCGTCGACGTGTCCCAGTCGATCGAGAAGCCGACGTACTGCCCGCCGCCGGGAGCGCCCATGGTGGAAGTGATCGTCAGGCTGCCGCCGGTGACCGGGTAGGTGCCGAGGCTGGAATTGGCGCTGCCGTTGATCCAGACCGTGCCCGCTGCGGGGGATGGGTGGGAGATGCTCGGCGGGTCGATGACAGTGAAGCTGCCGCTCGGGAATCCACCGATCGGCACGGTCAGGACGAGTTGCGCCACCGGGCCTCCCGAGCCGCTGGGAATGTTGACGATGAACGCGTCGGTCGTGGCGACGCCGCACAGCGGGCTCGTGCAGTGGCCAGCGCGAGAGCTGTCGGGAACGTCGGCGATCACCGAGTCGATGTTCTTGCCGCCGGGGACGTAGTAGTACAGGAGCTCGATGTAGGGCGCGGTGCCGTAGGTCACCGTCGCCTGCGCAGTGGCGAGCACGGTGCCAGCCGTGTTCAGTGCTTCGACGGTCACGATGTCCGTCAGGGACTGGCCGCTGTTCGGATAGGCGGCCGGCACGTTGTAGTTGGCCAAGGAGGTGGTCGTCAGCTGGTTCGGCCCGCCGCTGGTCCAGTTGGTGTTGATCTCCGCCATGGCGCCCTTCGTCGCCGACCAGAGATAGCGGGTGTCGGCGGGCAGGCCGGCGGTGCTCGTGACCTGGAAACGCATCACCTCGTGCGGGCCGTACGCGGTGAGCGATGCCGGCGTCAGCGTGAAGGTCGCGTTGAGCACCGAGACCTGCGTCGCGCCCGAGGTCAGCACGGTGTTGTTGGCATCGAGGATCTGCACCGTCAGCGTGTCGGTGCCCGAGAGCAGCCCCGCCTGGAAGACGACCGACGGCATGCTCGTCGTGGTCGTGGTGCCGCCGCCCACGGTGCCGAGGCGACCCGTCATGGTCCACACGAACTGCAGGCCGTTGGGCAGCTTCGAGGAGAGCGGGCCGAGCGTGAAGGTCTGGCTGGCGCCGGCCTCGAGATTCGGCGACGCCGGCAGGACGACCGCGTTGTAGGTGATGGTCGACGACGCCTGGCCGAGCGGTTGCCGGTTGTCGATCGGGTCGGGGATCGGCCCGAGGAAGATCTGCAGCGTGACCGTCTCGATGTCGCCGCCCAGGGCGTGGCCGGTGGGGTTGTAGGCCAGCACGTTGGTCGCGCCGTTGAACGTCGTTCCGTTCTGCTGATTCGTGTGCAGGTGGTCGGAGATGTTGCCGAACAGGCAGGCGCAGGTCCACCGGTACGACAGCACGCTGTTCGGCAGCACCTGCGCGTCGATGACCGATGCCGTGAGCGCGATCGGCGCCTGGATGGCGTCGGCCTGCGAGCTCAGCGGATTGAGCTTGACCACCGAGGGCGTGGTGTCGAAGGTGAACCTGTCGGCCGAGTGCGAGAAGTCGAGATCGTTCATGATGACGATCGTGTCGAAGCCCTGCTTGGCGGCGTTGAAGATCGCCATCGCGCCGGTCAGCGCCTTGGAGCTCTTGTCGACGAAGCTCGATTGCAGCGCCGGCAGCGACAGGCCCGACTCGCCGACCAGCGTCCAGCTGACGTCGCTCCACGACTTGACGAGGTTGATCAGGATCGTGCGCAGCGACGACGTGTTGGCGATCCGGACGAACACGTCCTGGATCGCGTCGCCGACCTTGCCCGCGCGAATCTTCGGGCCGATGGTGTCGGTGGCGAGCAGGGCGTCGGTCAGGTCGCGCAGGACCGTCGAGGTCTCTGCGAAGCCGGTGAGCGACTTCAGCGCCGCCTTGTTGTGCGGCAGCACGAAGTTGATCACCAGCGGCAACACCATCTCGAAGACGATCTGCTCGATCGACACCTGGTAGAAGCCGCTGAGCTGGTCGGCGGTGAGGCTGTCGGGGTCGAAGCCGCCGGCCAGCGAGCCGAGGCCGACGGCAGTGACCTGGTAGCGCGTCACGGCGGCATCGGCCGGCGCCAGCGGGATGGCGATCGGGCTGATCGAGACCGGGTCGTAGTAATCCCGCACGCCGGCTGCCAGCTGGCCGCCGAGCACCAGGATGCTGGGCAGGCTTTTCACCGGCGGCACCTTGATCGGCTGGGGCTGGATCAGGGCCGGGCTCGCGACGGCCGCGCCGCCTTTCGGGGTGTACGAGATGCGCTCGGCGTACAGGTAGGCGCGGCGCCGGTAGTAGTTCTGGAACACCACCTTGCTGATGCCGTCGGCGTTCGCCAGCAGCCCGGAGGTGCGCTCGGTGGGATCGACGATCACGCCGAGGGCGCGGCCGCGGCCTGCGGCGATCGCTGCTCCAGGGCTGCCGGCGTCGGCTTGCAAGTCCGTGGGGCCGAAGGTCACGAACACTTGCGCCATCGCCGCCGCCACACCGGCGTCGGGCAGCGTCGCCCAGGCCGAGCCGTTGAGCACGATCGCGGCGGAGATCGCGGCGGTGAGCCCGTCGAGCGCACCGGTGGCGGTGAGCAGCGCCGCGTAGCTGTCCTGGATGATCTGCGGGTGGATGGCGACGCCGAGCGCGTAGTTGGCGAGCACCAGCGCCGTGCTCGCGGCGCTGAGCTGGAGATGGGTGGCGTCGAGCAGGCCGGCGAGCACGAGGTTGCCGGCCGTGTCGAAGGCGCACACGAGGATCGGGCCCTCGACGAACCCGCTGAATGCGAATTGGCCGTCGACCACCGGCGTGGCCGCGGTGGCCGTGCTCTGGATGCTCAGGCCGGTGATCGACGCACCGCTCGGCAGCGAGACCGAACCGGTGAGCGGCTGTGCGGTGTACTGGACGGCGAGGCTCGGGTCGATCGTCGAGGTGCCGGTTGCCGGCGTGTCGTTCCCCCCGCCACCGCAGGCTTGCAGCAGCTGGGCCCCCGCCCCCGAGAAGCCCACCACGATGAAGCCGCGGCGTGAGAGCTTCCATGCGCTTCTGGTCGTCGGCGTGAAGGCGGCCTGATGTGTCATTGCGCTGGGCGTGAGTTCCGGGGATGGGCCGGGGCCGCGGTCGGCGCGCCCGTGCAATCAATGTAGGTGCGCGCCGGGATCGCGCTCTAAAGGAAATCTAAAAGTTGCGCATCGCATGCAGGTTCGCCACGGCACGTCGTCGACGCCCGGATCGAGCACTCCGCACACGCCCGGATCGCCTCGGCGCCGTAGCCTGCCTTGAGGGTCGCTCCGATGGCCTCTCGGTCTGCACGAGCAAGGGACAGGCGTACGTGAAGCAGCTGTGCATCGACGCGGACGGCGTCGATCGCGACGCGGTGCACCGACGCGTCGGAGACTGGGCGCTCGAGTTCTTCGGCGCGACGCTGCCGGCGCATTGATCCCGGGCGGCGCGCCCGGGATCGGTGGCTGCTCCTACATGCTGAAGCGGTCGCGGGTCGCCCTCGCGCATTCGCCCATCACCGTGAGCGCACGCTGGACCGTCGGCACGCCGAGCACGAACGGATCCGGCTGCAGGCCGACCTGTCCGCGCAGCCGATCGAGCTTCGCGAAGGTGTTGTCGTAGGCGGCGTGGTTGGAGATCATCACGTCGATGCCTTGCTGCGGTGCCAGGTCGCGCATCCGGTCGGTGGCGGCGATATACGTGTCGAGCCGCGGCATGATCTTGCCGAAGTTGAACGCCGTGCCGCCCCAGAGGAGCGCGCGGTGCGGTTGTCCCGCGACGTGGACGTCGAAGACCGGCGAGATCGTCCCGGTGGTGTGGCCGGGCGTGAGGTACAGCGTGACGACGGTGCCGCCGAGCGTGATCGTGTCTCCGTCCTTCACGGTCAGGTCGCGTGACGGATCGCGCACGGGCGGCGCGCCCCAGAGCGGCATCGAGAATTCGAGCTGGCCGGCGGTCATCTGCCAGTCGGCGGCACTCATGACGATGCGGGCGCCGTAGCGCTTCGCCAGGTAGGCGGCCCCGCCGTAGTGGTCGCCATGCCCGTGCGTGACGACGATGATCCTGATCTGCGCCGGGTCGAGGCCGAGCTTGCGCAAGCCGCCTTCGATGAGGTCGCGCGCTTCGCCTTCGTTGTTGAGGGCGTCGAACAGGATGATGCCGTCCGACGTCTTCAGCGCCCAGGCGCTCACCCAGTCTGCGCCGACGTAGTAGAGCTCGTCGAACGCCTGGCCGGGCGCCGGCGCGGGCTTGGCCATGAGCGCCGCCACGGCGTGCTCGCTGTCGGCCTGCGGCGGCCGGGTCGCGGGCACCGGACGGCAGAGGACGGCGAGGGACTGCAGGTCGCTGCCAGCCGCGTTCGTGGCAGCGGCCACGTGGGCATCGACAGTCGCCTGGGATGCGACGTCGCGTGCCGCCGGTGGAGCGCCGCACGCCACGAGCGCGACGCATGCGGAGGCGAGGGCGGTCGACAGCGACAAGCTTCTGGCAGGGGAGAATCGATTCACGGAGAGCTCCACGGACGGGG
>CAZZVH010000020.1:0-18138 GCA_964657365.1 uncultured Burkholderiaceae bacterium | reverse complement strand
GGTCTTCATCGAAACGTCACGGCACCGTCAGCACGAGGTCATGTTTGCGGGTGACGATGAGGGCCCATGCAACGGGACGCTTCATTCTTGCGCGCGTGGGCCGGCAGGGCGGCGGGAGAAGCGCTCGCCGAACCTTGCCTGGTGGACGACGCGATTCGCGTTCCGCCGGTCGCTGCCAGGCACTACCGGACGATCTGGATCTCCGATGTCCATCTCGGCACGCCCGGCTGCCAGGCGGGGGCGCTGCTCGACTTCCTGAGATCGACGGAATGCGACACGCTGTTCCTGGTCGGCGACATCATCGACGGCTGGCAATTGCGACGCCAATGGTACTGGCCGCAGGCGCACAACGATGTCGTGCAGAAGCTCCTGCGCAAGGCGCGCAAGGGCACGCGCGTCATCTTCGTGCCGGGAAATCACGATGAGTTCGCGCGCCGCTATCTCGGCCATGAATTCGGCGGCATCGAGGTCGCCGAGGACTGGATCCACGTCACCGCGGACGGGCGGCGCCTGTGGATCACGCACGGCGACCTGTTCGACGGGGTCGTGCAGTGCGCCAAGTGGCTGGCCCATGTGGGCGACCGGATGTACGGCTTCACGCTGCAGCTGAATCGCCACGTCAATTCGATCCGCGCGAGGGCCGGCCTGCCGTACTGGTCGCTGTCGGGCTATCTCAAGCAGAAGGTCAAGCGCGCCGTCAGCTACGTCGGGGATTTCGAGGCGGCGGTGGCTGGCGAGGCGCGCAGGCGCGGCCTCGACGGCGTGGTCTGCGGACACATCCATCACGCCGAGATGCGCGACATCGGCGGCACGCTGTACGCGAACGATGGCGACTGGGTCGAAAGCCTGACCGCGCTCGTCGAGCACGGCGACGGTCGGCTCGAGATCCTGCGCGCCACGGCGTTGTCCGGCGCTGCCGACGTGCCCGCGAGCACGCCGGTCCCGGCACCTCGAGCGACCGTCGAAGCCTGTGCATGAAGATCGCGATCGTCACCGACGCCTGGTCTCCGCAGATCAACGGCGTCGTGACGACGCTGGTCGACCTGCGCGAGCGGCTGCTCTCCCTCGGCCACGACATCGTGGTGGTCGAGCCGTCGGCCTTCCGTCGCGTCCGTTGCCCCGGGTATCGGGAAATCGAGCTCGCGTGGAGACCGCATGACGGCGTGGCGCGGGCCCTGGACGCCGCCCGGCCGGATGCCATCCACATCGCCACGGAAGGCCCGCTCGGATGGGCGGCGCGGGCGCATTGCCTGCGTCGCGGCCTCGCGTTCACGACTGCCTTCCACTCGCGCTTTCCGGAGTTCCTGACGGCTGCGTTCCGCATTCCAGCGAGCTGGGGCTATGCGTTGCTGCGGCGCTTCCATGCACCTTCGGCAGGCGTGATGGTGCCGTCGGGCGGAACGATGGACATCCTGCGTCGCCACGGCTTCAGGAATCTGCGGCGGTGGTCGCACGGCATCGACCTGAGTTTGTTCGAGCCGGTCTCCGGCGTGCCGTCCGAGTTGCCGCGGCCGGTGTTCCTGTACGTGGGCCGGGTCTCGCCCGAAAAGAATCTCGACGACTTCCTGCGGCTGGACCTGCCCGGCTCCAAGGTCGTCTGCGGCGGCGGACCCCTGCTGCAGCGCTACCGACGTCAGTATCCAGGCGTCCTCTGGCACGGTCCGATGCCGCGCCACGCGCTGGTCCGGATCTACGGCGCCGCCGACGTGTTCGTCTACCCGAGCCGGACCGACACGTTCGGCCTGGTGATGCTCGAGGCGATGGCGTGCGGCACGCCGGTCGCGGCCTATCCGGTGCCGGGCCCGCTCGATGTCGTCGGAAACTCCGACGGCGGCGTTCTCGATGTCGACCTGCGACGTGCCGCCATGCGTGCCCTCGACGTCCCCCGATCGCGGGCCAGGGCCCGCGCGATGGAATTCGACTGGGACGACGTCGCACGACGGTTCGTGGCGTACCTCGCTCCGATCCGTCGCTCCAGCGATGCCACAGCCTCCCCGGCCGGCGCCGTTCCCGACGTCAGATCGGTGTCCGCAGGGGCTTTCCGCTGAAGTGCAGCGCCGCGTTGTCCAGGAAGCATTGCAGCGACGCCTGCTTCGCTTCCGGCGACGCGCCGCCGACATGCGGCGTCAGGACGACATTGGCCAGGCCGATCAGCGCCGCCGGCGGCAGCGGCTCGCTCTCGTAGACGTCGAGCGCCGCCCCGGCGATCGTGCCGCCACGCAATGCGTCGGCCAGCGCCGCGGTGTCGACGATGCTGCCCCGGGCGATGTTGACGAGGAAACCGCCCGGGCCGAGCGCCTCCAGGACGGGTGCGTTCACCAGGTGCTTCGTGGCGGGGCCGCCGGGTGCGGCCACCACGAGGATGTCGCACCAACGGGCCAGCGCGATCACGTCGTCGAAGTAGCGGTAGTCGACGTCCGGCCGGCTCGAGCGGCTGTGGTAGCCGACCTCGACGTCGAAGGCCGCACCGCGCCGCGCGATCTTGCGGCCGATCGTGCCGAGGCCGAGGATTCCCATGCGCTTGCCCGCCAGCTGCGGGCGCGTCGGCAGGGCGTCGCGCCAGACACCGTCGCGGCAAGCCCGGTCCTGCTGTGGAACCGCCCGGACGACGGCGAGCAACAACGCCATCGCATGGTCGGCGACGCAATCGTCGTTGGTGCCGGCGCCGTTCGCGAGGGCGATGCCGCGGGCGCGGGCATGGTCCAGCGGCAGGTTCTCGTAGCCGGCGCCGAGCGCGCAGACGAGGCTGAGCCGTGGCATGGCATCGACCTCGTCGGCGCGCAACCCTTCGGTGCCGGTCGTCAGCACCACCTCGACAAGCGCACCGTGCGCCTCGACCGCCATCGCACGCAGCGCCGCGCCCGGCGCGTGGTGCAGCGTGAAGCGCGCGTTCAGGAGGGCGACGCTCTCGTCGGACAGGGCGATCAGGACCAGCAGCACGGGTTTCATCTGGACGAGATTCCTGGTGGCGTCGCCTGTGGCGATCGACTGCGCAATCGACCGCGCATCGGGCGGAGCGGGACATCGGCAGGCAGCTCGCCCGAGGCGTAGCGGCCGAGCGCGCCGGCCACGGCGGTGCGCAGGGCGGGCCCGTCGAGATGGGCCAGCTGCTGCAACGTGCGGCTCGCCGACAGCTCCCGGGCGATCAGCATGCCGACGTAGTAGCCGGCGCGCGGCGGCAGCCCGTCCGGTTGCCGGCCGGCGACGAAATAATGGAGATACGTCGCCTCGTCCTTGTCGTCCAGATGGCGGAGGAGGTCCTGCGCGATCGATGCCAGATGCGGCTTGGCGGCGTCGGGGATGCCCGGCTGGAGCAGTGCCGTGTCGAGGCCGACGGTGTCGTTCATGCGCCAGCTCACGAATGTGGCGAGGCCTTCCGACCACAGCGCCTCGATGACCGTGGGCACCGCTTCCGCAGACGCGCCGAACCGCCCTGTCGCCTGGTGGTGGTAGATGTGGAAGCTCTCGTGGTCGACCAGCACCTTCAGTTCCGAGGTCGAGTGGTAGCGCGGGATCACGTCGGGCGCGAAGATGATGCGGTGCTGCCCGTTCACGAACGCCGCGGATCCATCCATCCTGCCGAAGCTCGGCGCGATGTAGAAGGTGAAGTCGCAGCGGAAATCCGGGAACGTGGTGCGAAACCGCCGCATCGTCGGCGCGGCGTGAGAGGCGAGATAGGCGTCCGCGGCTTCGATCTCGCGGGCATGCGCGTCGGCATAGACGCGCTCGTTCGCCACCATCGTCGCCCACGCATCGCCCGACGGCAGGCTGACGTAGTCGGCGTTGTAGAGATCGGGATGACGATCGACGATCGTGTCGCGCAGGCGCGTCGCGGCATCGCCGGCATCGATCGACTGCCAGAACGCCGGCATCAGGTCGACGATGTCGCAATCGCCGGACGCCGGTGACGCCATCGCCGCGACGGCGCTGCAGCCCAGGGCGGCGCCGGCGACGACGCGGGCCAGGAGGCGCGGCACGGCACTCATTTCGGCAACTCGCGTGGCTACTGCTCGATCTTGATGTTCGAGTCCTTGATCACCTTGCGCCACTTGACGATCTCGGCGCGGACGAAGGCGGCGAACTCTTCCGGGCCGGCCGCGTCGATCTCGTAGCCCGAGATCGCCGCGTCGTTCCTGATCGCCGGCGAGGCCAGCGCCTTCGCGGTCTCCGCGGCGAGCCGGGCGATCACCGGCTTGGGCGTGCCGGCCGGCACGAACAGGCCGTTCCAGCCGGAGGCCTCGACGCCGGCAAGTCCCGCCTCGGCGAGCGTCGGCACGTCGGGGATGATCGCCAGCCGGTGCGCCGAGGCGACGCCGAGCGCGCGCAGCTTGCCGGAACGGATGTACTGCTGGACCACCACGGGCGAGAGGAACGCGGTCATCACGTGGCCGGCCATCAGGTCGGGCAGCTCGGCGCCGATCGCCTTGTACGGGATCTCGCGCACGGAGATGCCGGCGACCTGCTTGAGCTTCTCGCCCAGCAACTCGGTGATGGAGCCCGGGCCGCCCGAAGCGAAGGTGAGCAACTCCGGCTGCGCCTTCGCGAGCGCGAAGTAGGCGACCAGGTCCTTCGCCGACACCGACGGGTTGACGACCATCACCAGCGGCGTCACCGTCAGCCGCGCGACCGGCACCAGCGCCTCGTTCAAACGACAGCAGGGATCGCTCGTGAGCAGGTCGTTCAGCGAGTTGTTGATGTTGCCGTGCAGGATCGTGTAGCCGTCGGGCGCGGAACGCGCGGCCTCGCGCGCACCGATGGCGCTGTTCGCACCGGCCCGGTTGTCGATGATCACCGGCTGGCCGAGCGCCTCGGCGAGCATCGGCCCGAGCTGGCGCGCGAACACGTCGACGGCGCTGCCGGGCCCGGCCGGCTCGATCAGCCGGATCGGCTTGGTCGGGTAGCCCTGGGCGTGCGCCGCGAGCGCGCTCGTCGCCAGCAGCAGCAAGGCAAGCGCGCGGCTCCGCACGATCATGGCGTCTCTCCGAGCAGGAAGCTGCGCACGATCGCGTTGTAGGCCGCCTCGTTCTGCACGTTGGCGATGTGCGCCGCCTGCGGCACGGGCACGTAGGCCGCACCGGGGACCTTGGCGGCGAGGCCGCGCATGATGGTCTCGGGGCCGCCGCTCTTGTCTTCGGCGCCGCCGACGAAGAGCGTCGGTGCCTGGATGTCCGCGAGCTCGTCCTCGAGGTCGAGGCCGACGAACGCGGCGACGCAGCCGAGGTAGCCGTCGAGGCTGGTGCCGGCCACCATCGTGCGGACCTTGTCGATCACCTCCGGGTGGGCCGCCTTGAAGTCGTCGGAGAACCAGCGCTGCGCCGTCTGCTCGACGATCGCCGCGACGCCGCCGGCGCGCACCGCATCGGTCAGGCGCTGCCACAGGACGGCGAACTCCGGCACCATCCGGGCCCGGCAGCAACTCGGCACCAGCCGGTCGATGCGCCCGGGATGGTCGATCGCCGTCCGCATCGCGACGGTGCTGCCGAGACCGAGGCCGACCAGGTGCGAGCGCTCGATGCCCAGCGCATCCCACAACGCCACCAGGTCCTCGGAGAGCTGTTCGATCGAATAGGGCGGCGGCGTTGCTTCGCTGTTGCCCTGGCCGCGCAGGTCGTAGCGCAGCACGCGGAAGCGATCCGCCAGCGCCCCGACCTGGCCGGCGAACAGCGTCGTGTCGTTGGCGATGCCGGTGACGAAGGTGACCCACGGCGCGCCATCGGGCCCGTCGACGGTGTAGTGCACGGCAATGCCGTTGGCCTGGATGAACATGGATGGCTCCCGGATCGGCGCTGCGCGGTCAGCGGCGCGCGTGGCGCTGCATGAAGGCGGCGAAGGTGAGGGCGAGCGCGGGCTCGTGCGGCGCCCACTCGGCGAACGGTATCAGGGCGACGTCCTGGTCCTCGATCGGCAGCTCGAACAGCTCGGCGCCCGGAATGAGATGCGCCGCCGCTTCGCCGCTGACCGACGCGTGCGTCTTGTCGTTGCCGGGCACCACCAGCGTCGGCACGTCGATCGAGCGCAGCTGCGCTTCCGTCACGCCCATGACCGGCGCGTGCGGGCCGCGCATGAAGATCTCCTGCCAGTGCGACATGACCCGGATGTAGTGCGCCGGATCGAGCGACATCAGGTAGGGCCCGTTGGCCGGGTAGGCGGCGATGCGCTCCTGGTACTGCTCGGTCGCGCAGACGGCGGCCATGCCACCGGCCTGCGCCGCGCGGATGAACTGGCCGTAGTACATCTCCGGCAGGCGCCCGGCAGCGAACGCGCCGCCGGTGACGCGCATCAGGATCAGGGCCTTCACCGACGCCGGGTGACGCAGGCAGGTGAGCATCGAGGTGCGCGCCCCCGACGACGAGCCGCCGATGAACGCCGGCGCGATGCCGAGGTGGTCGAGCAGCGCGGCCAGATCGTCGGTCCAGATCTCTTCCTCGGCCTGCTCGCCCTCGATGACGATCTGCGAGGCGCCGGTGTTGCGGCGGTCGTGCAGCAACACGCGAAAGCCTTCGTCGGCGATCTTCATCGCCAGCGGAACGAACTCGGCGTAGGCGCGGCGGCCGCCGCTGATCAGCGCCAGCCAGGGCCCGGCCGTGCCGATCGTCTCGTGGTGGATGTCGACGCCGCGGATGTGCGCGAGGGGCATGGTGTCTTTCGTTGTCTGGCGATGGTCGCCGTCCTTGGCGTCACGCCTGCCGCGGGCGGCCCGGGACGCCGAGGCCGCACTCGAGCGCGGGATCCCAGTGTGCCGCGTCGGCGGCCGCCCGGTAGGTCGTCTGGAGAAAGGCCAGCAGCGCCGCATCGGGATCCGCCGCCAGTCGCACGGCCTCGTAGGGCAGCAGCCACTCTCCCATGTCCTGGCTCCACACCGCCTCCTTCGGCGCGACGGCGGCGCTGGCGAAGCCGGCCGGCGACGGGTAGGCATAGGAATAGAACGCGGCCTGTGGGAATGCCGCGCCCCCGGGCCAGAAGCCGGCGCTGCTGACCTCGTGCGAATAAGCCTCGCGCGTGACGGCGTCGGGCAGGCCGGGCACGCCGCCGGGATGCCGCGGCGCCTTGCGGCCGGAGAAGCGCGTCACGGCGAGGTCGAAGCTGCCCCAGAAGAAATGCACCGGGCTCGCCTTGCCCAGGAAGGCCGTGCGGAACAGGCGGAACACGCGGTCGACCTGCACGAGCGCGCGCCAGAAATCGTGGACGCGGGGCGCGTCGTAGGCGGCATGTGTCTCGTCGTCGGCGAAGGCGATCGGATCGGCGACCTCGTTCGGCTCGGCGTGGATCGCCACCTCGACACCGGCCGCGGCCAGCTCGGCCAGGGTGCGGCGATGGAAGGTGGCCACGGACATCGGCTCGAGGGCGAAGCCGCGCTCGGCACCGGTCGACGTGCGGATGCGCAACCGGTGCGCCACGACGTCGAAATCGATCTCGAGGATGCCGCGCCCGCAGTGGATCGGCGAGGTGCCGAGACCGTGCGCGTTGACGTAGAGCGGCACCTGCCAGCCGTGGTTGAGCCAGGGCGACAGCGACAGGCGCACCTTGCCGACGATCTGCGTCCAGAGCTGAAGCGTCGTCGCGGTGTCGCTCCACGCCTCGTAGGGGAGAGGCGGCCAGAGCCCGGCCGGCTCGCTCAAGGCGGCATGCGGAAGATCTCGCCGCACCGCGAGAGGCTGACGTGCCCCGGGTTGTCGACCACGACCTCGGCGACGATGATCTTGCCGCGCGGGTCGGCCGTGAGGCGCAGCGTGCAGGTGCGGTCGTCCTGGCCGAGCTGCCCGGCCGCGACCGGACCGACCTGCGAGATCCAGTTGTAGAGGGTCGAGCCGTCTTCCGTTTCGTTCCGCTTGTAGGGCGGGCCGAAGCGATCGAGGAACACGCCGATCTGCATGCCGACGACGCGCTGGTTGACGGTCGCCTGGACCGCCTCGCTCTTCTTCAGGAGCTCGCAGCCGGCGAGGTTCGCCAGCACGACGGTGCAGAAAGCCGCGACGGCGGCCAGCCTGGCAATCGGGATCAAGAGCACTCTCCGGGACCGGGAAAGCGCGATCCTCGCATGCCTTCCGCCGGCAGCCGCGCGGCGCAGCGCCCAGGCGGTGGCGAACCGCCGCCAGCGAACGCGCTACCCTTCGGCGCAGCCATGCCACGCCGCGCCCGATGACCGATTCCGCTCCGTCGCCCGACACCGCGCCGTCGCGTCGCACGGCGATCGTCGTCATGGGGGTGTCCGGCTCGGGCAAGTCGACGGTCGGTGTCGGCGTCGCCGCGCGGCTCGGCCTCGGCTTCGTCGACGGCGACAGACTCCATTCGCCGGCGAGCGTCGCCAAGATGCAGGCGGGCGTCCCGCTGCAGGACGACGACCGCTGGCCCTGGCTCGACCGCGTCGGCGCCTGCCTCGCCGACGTCGCCGGCTGGCCGGCCGGCGTCGTGGTCGCCTGCTCGGCCCTGAAGCGCAGCTACCGCGAGCGCATCCGCGCAGCGGCGCCCGCCGTGCGCTTCGTCTTCCTCGACGGCGCGGCCGACGTCATCGCACCGCGCATGGCGACGCGAAGCGGCCACTACATGCCGGGCGCATTGCTCGAGAGCCAGCTGCGGACGCTGGAACGGCCCGGGTTCGACGAGCCGGACGTCGTGCGCATCGACATCGCCGCCGACCCGTCCCGCATCGTCGACGCCGCATGCGACGCCCTGGCCGCGGGCGCTGCCTGAGATGGCGCGGCCGCCGCTCGCCGACTACCACGCCAAGCGCGATTTCGGCATCACGGCCGAGCCGGCCGGCAAGGCCCTCGTTCGGAAGCGCAGCGCGCGGCCGACAGCGCTGTCGTTCGTCGTGCAGAAGCACTGGGCGAGCCGACTGCACTACGACTTCCGCCTCGAGCTCGACGGCGTGCTGCTGAGCTGGGCGGTGCCGAAAGGGCCGTCGTTCGATCCGTCGAAGATGCAGATGGCGATCCACGTCGAGGACCATCCGCTCGACTACGCGGCCTTCGAGGGCACGATCCCGGCCAAGCAGTACGGCGCCGGCCGCGTCATCGTCTGGGACCGCGGCACGTGGGAGCCGGTGGGCGATCCGCGCGAGGGCATGGTCAAGGGCAAGGTCCTGTTCAAGCTGCACGGCGAGAAGCTCGCGGGGCTCTGGGAGCTGGTCCGCATCGCCAAGCCTGGCGACAAGCAGGATCCCTGGATGCTGTTCAAGAAGAAGGACGGATGGGCGCGGCCGCTGGCCGACTACGACGTCATCGCCGCGTTGCCGGACAGCGTCGTCGTGAAGCCGCTCGGGCTGGTCGAGACACGGGAGCCGCGCGAGTCCGGCGCGAAAGGCGCACCGGGCCGTTCGGGCAAGTCTCGCGACACCGCCCGGGCCGACCTGTCCGCCGCCGTGCCGGCGCCACTGCCGGCGAGGCTCGGGCCGCAACTGGCGACGCTCGTCACGGCGCCGCCGAACGGCGACTGGATCGTCGAGACCAAGTTCGACGGCTACCGGCTCATGGCCCGCATCGAGGACGGCAAGGCCACGCTGGTGACGCGCGGCGGCCACGACTGGACCTCGAAGATGCCGGCGCTGGCGGCCGATCTCGAATCGATGCAGATCGGCTCGGCCTGGCTCGACGGCGAGATCATCGTCATGGGCCGTGCCGGAATCCCGGACTTCAACGCCCTCCAGAACGCCATGGACAGCGCGAGCAGCAGCGAGATCGAGTACTTCGTGTTCGACCTGCCGTTCCACGGCGGCCGCGATCTTCGTCAGGTGCCGCTGCTGTCGCGCCGGGCCGTGTTGCGCGAGGTCGTCGAGGCGCACCCCGCCGATCGCGTCCGGCTGAGCCAGACCTTCGATGCGGCACCGGCGCAGATGCTCGAGGCAGCTTGCGCCATGCAGCTCGAAGGCATCATCCTGAAGCGCGCGGATGCGCCCTACGTCTCGGCGCGCACCGAGACCTGGCTGAAGCTCAAGTGCTCGCTGCGCCAGGAGTTCGTGATCTGCGGCTTCACCGATCGCGCCAACGCCGCCGCCGAGGTCGGCAGCCTGCTGCTCGGCTACTTCGAGGCGGGCACGCTCACCTACGCCGGCAACGTCGGCACGGGTTGGGACGCACGCACCGGGCACGACATGCATGCGCGGCTGGCGAAGCTCGAGGTCGACAAGCCGCTGTTCGCCGCCGAGACGGTCAAGCCCGGACGCTGGGGCCGCCGCACCGCCGGGGGCGAGCGCTGGGTCGCGCCGACGCTGGTGGCCGAGGTCGCGTTCCGCGAATGGACGCCCGACGGCCACGTGCGCCATGCCGTCTTCCAGGGCCTGCGCGTCGATCGGGCCGCGACGACGGTGGTGCGCGAAGTCGCGCTGCAGACCGTCGGGGCTGCCGCACCGCCGCCACCGGCCGCATCGGTCAAGGTGACCAACCCCGACCGCGTCGTCGATGCCTCGACCGGCCTGACCAAGGTGGCGCTGGTGCGCTACTACGAGAGCATCGCCGAGCGGATGCTCCCCCATCTGCGCGACCGTCCGGTCTCGCTGGTGCGCGCGCCCGAGGGCATCGCCGGCGAGCTGTTCTTCCAGAAGCATCCGGAGACGCGCATGCCGGGCCTGCGCGTGCTCGACAAATCGCTGTGGCCGAACCACTCCGCTTTGCTCGCGGTCGACACGGCCGAAGCCCTGCTCTCGGCGGCGCAGATGAACACCATCGAGTTCCACACCTGGAACTCGACCGCTGCCGACATCGACCGGCCCGACCGCATGATCTTCGACCTCGACCCGGGCGAGGGCGTCGGCTGGGCCCACATCCAGGAGGCGGCGATCCTGGTGCGCGCGATGCTCACCGAACTCTCGCTCGACAGCTGGCTGAAGACGAGCGGTGGGAAGGGGCTGCACGTGGTCGTGCCGCTCGCGCCGAAGCGCGACGATGTCACGGTCAAGGCGTTTTCGCAGGCGATCGTGCAGCACCTCGCGAAGACGATTCCGCAGCGTTTCGTGGCGAAGAGCGGCGGCTCGAACCGCGTCGGCAAGATCTTCATCGACTACCTCCGCAACGGCCACGGCCAGACCACGGCCGCGGCGTTCTCGGCCCGGTCGAGACCGGGTCTCGGCGTCTCCATGCCCGTGTCGTGGGAGCAGCTCGGCAGCCTGAAGGGCGGCGCGCAGTGGACGATCACGACCGCCCGCGAGTACCTCAGCTTCGAGCAGTCTGACCCGTGGTCGGGCTACTGGAGCAGTGCGCAGAGCCTCGCGGCGGCCATGAAAACGCTTGGCTTCAAGGCGTAGGCGGCGCGCAACGCCCGGCGTGACAAGGCACGCACCTTGCCCGTATGCTCCGCGTCCCGCCGGTGCCCGCGCCGCCGGTGCCCGTGACTTCGAGGAGCCCCCATGGCCGCCCGATCGATCGCATCGCTCTCCCTTTCCTTCGGCCTCGTGTCGATTCCGGTCAAGCTGTACTCGGCCACCGAGAGCACCGCCGCCGTCCGCTTCAACATGCTCGCGAAGGACGGCTCGCGCCTCAAGCAGCAGTACGTGTCGGAGAAGGACCAGCAGGTCGTCGAGCGGGCCGACATGATCAAGGGCTACGAATTCGAGAAAGACCAGTTCGTCCTCTTCACGCCCGACGAGCTGAAGGCGCTGCAGGAAAGCCCGAGCCATACCGTCGACATCGTCGCCTTCATTCCCGAGAAGGCGATCGACCCCATCTTCTACGACAAGGCCTACTTCCTGGCCCCCGACAAGCGCGGCGCCAAGCCCTACAACCTGCTGATCGAGGCGATGCGCGCGAGCGGCCGCTGCGCGTTGGCCAAATGGGCGTGGAAGGCCAAGCAATACGTGGTGCAGGTGCGGCCGGCCGACGACGGCCTGGTGCTGCAGCAGCTGCTCTACGCCGATGAAGTGCGCTCCATGAAGGAGCTCGACATCGAGAAGGTCACCGTCTCGCCGGCCGAGCTGAAGCTGGCGATGCAGCTGATCGACCAGATCTCCGAAGACACCTACGACCCGACGATGTTCGAGGACGAGGAGAAGAAACGCATCCTCGCCGCCATCGACGAGAAGATCGCCGGCAAGCAGATCGTCGCCAACGAGCCGCACGAGACCGGCAGCAGCGGTGGCGCGCAGGTGATCGATCTGGTCGAGGCGTTGCGCGCGAGCCTCGGCAAGGGGGGTGCGAACAAGCCTCGCGCCGCGACTGCGGTATCGGCAACGCCGGCAGCACCGGCGGTGAAGCTCGCTGCGGTCGCGCCGGCGCCCGCCCAGGCCGCGGAGAAGGAACGCAAGGGCGTCAAGCGCGCGGCCAAGGTCGAGGAGGCCGTGGCCGCGCCAGCCAGGGCCCGGGCGAAGAAGTGACCGGCCAGGCGACCGCGACCTCCTACACCCTTCGCAGCATCCAGGAGATGCTGGGCCTCTCGCGCAGCATCGTCGGCGGCCTCGTCGCGGCCGGCTTCGTGACACCGACGCGCGGCCCGCGCAATGCCTACCGCTTCACGTTCCAGGACGTCGTGCTGCTGCGCACGGCCGTCGAGCTGCAAGCGGCGCAGATCGCGCCGCGCAAGATCCTCGCTTCTCTGCGCCGGCTGCGCGCGACGCTGCCGGCCGAGCTGCCGATGAGCGGCCTGCGCATCACGGCCGTGGGCAACGACGTGACGGTGCGCGAAGGCCGCTCGCAGTGGCAAGCCGAGTCGGGCCAGCTCGTCATGGATTTCGAGCTCGCACCGGCACGAGGCACGGTCGCGTTCCTGCAGCGCGGGTCGCGGGCCAGTCCCCCGACCGGCGACGCAGCCGACGCCTTCGACCTCGGCGAGGCACTCGAGACCAGCGACCGGGGCGCGGCCGAGGCCGCCTACCGGCAGGTGCTGGCGATCGATCCCGACCATGCCGACGCCTATCTCAACCTCGGCGCGTTGCTCTGCGAAGGCGCTCGTTGCGCCGAGGCGGTGACCCTCTACGACGAAGCGTTGCGCCGCCACCCGAACCAGGCCCTGCTGCATTTCAACCGCGCCGTCGCCCTCGAGGACCAGCGTCGGCCGGCCGAGGCGCTGGCCGGCTACGACGCCAGCCTGCGCCTCGATCCCGACCTCGCCGACGCGCACTACAACGCGGCCCGCCTGCACGAGCAGCTCGGCGACGCGAAGCGGGCGGTGCGCCACTTCAGCGCGTATCGGCGGCTGCAGCGCGCACGCTGAGCGGCCTCACATGGGCAGGTGCGGCGCCTCGCGCAGCAGGGCGGCGACCGGCTGCTGGATGAATTTGCCGAGGCCGGTGGTGCCGTGGCCACGCGTCTCGGTGCTGGCCGGAAGGAGCAGGAAGCGGCCGTTCCTCACCCGCCTGATCTCGCGCTCCATGATCTTCAGCTCCGGCGGATTGCGTTCGTCGTCGGCGGAATTGATGGCCAGCAGCATCGCCGCGATCCGCTCGAGCTCGGGCGCGGCGTCGTAGTCGGACGACGACTCCCATTGCCAGATCGTGTCGTTGGCGTCGCCGCCGAACGGCGCGGCGAGCCGAGCGTCGACCACCGCGTCGGCCTGCTTGCGCGTCGGGCCGGCCTGGTACCAGGCCTGAGAGCCGCCGCTGGTGGCGACGCCGAAGTAGACGTTGGCCAGCGCGAGCGACTTCGGCTGGCTCGTGTAGTTGCCGCCGTTCCAGCCCGGATCGCCGCGGATCGTCTCGACCAGCAGGCGCCGCATCATCCAGTTGCGGCCGGCCATCTCGGTCGGCTGGCAGGCCATCGGCACCAGCGCGTCCATGAACTGCGGGTGGCGCTCCGCCCACAGCCAGGCGTGCATGCCGCCCATCGAGTTGCCGAGCACCAGGCGCAGGTGCCGGACGCCGAGCGCTTCGGTGACGACGCGGTACTGGGCCTCGACCATGTCGCCGTAGTCGTAGTGCGGGAAGGCGGCGCGCAGGCCGTCCGACGGCTTGGCCGACTTGCCGGTGCCGATGGCGTCGGGAATGATGATGAAGTACCTGGTCGCGTCGAGCGCCTGGCCGGGGCCGAACAGCTCGCCGGCGAACGAGGGCACGAGCAGCCCGGCCGCCGAGCCGGCGGTGCCGTGCAGGACCAGCACCGGCTCGCCGGTGGGTGCACCGACCGTCGTCACGTGCAGGCGCAGCTCGGGCATGACCTCGCCGGTGTGGAAGCGGAAGTCGCGGGCGATCCAGTCGCGCTCGACCGGCGCCGGATAGTCGGCGGCGCGTGCCGGCAGCACGGATGCCGAGGCGAGCAGCGCCACCGCGGCGAACGCGCGCGCGAGAAGCGACGCCGAGCTGCGTGATCGCATGCGGTCTCCGATCGTGTCGTGGGGGCCGGTCATCTTAGGAACGAGCTCCGGCCGGCCGCCTAGGTGTTTCCCGTCGGCCCCGGCGCGGCGCACTGGCGCGGTCCTTGCACGCCAGCCGGCGATGCCTCCGGAAGCCCACCCATGACCAGCCTCCGGACGAGCCCGCCCTCGGTCCTGCCAGTGCCGCCGGCGCTGCCGTCGGAGGCGCTCGACGCGGCCTACCGCACCATCGGCTGGCGCCTGATCCCGTTCCTGTTCGTGCTCTGGGTGCTGGCCTGGATCGACCGCGTCAACATCGGCTTCGTCAAGCTGACGATGCTCGACGAGCTGAAGTGGAGCGAGACCGTCTACGGCTTCGGCGCCGGCATCTTCTTCCTCGGCTACTTCTTCCTCGAGGTGCCGTCGAACCTGCTGCTGCAGCGCATCGGCGCGCGCAAGACCATCACGCGGATCACGATCGGCTGGGGCCTCGTGTGCGTCGCGATGATGTTCGTCCGGACGCCGGCCATGTTCTATTTCCTGCGCTTCCTGATGGGCGCGTTCGAGGCCGGCTTCTATCCCGGGATCATTCTCTATCTCACCTACTGGTACCCGAGCGGGCGGCGCTGCAAGGCCTTCGGCATGTTCATGTCGGCGTCGGGCGTGGCCGGCGTCATCGGCGGCCCGCTCGCCGGCACGGTGATGAACGGGCTGCAGGGCGTCAACGGCTGGTCGGGCTGGCAGTGGGTCTTCCTGATCGAGGGCCTGCCCTCGATCGTCGCCGGCGTCGTCACCTGGTTCTACCTGACCGATCGTCCGGGCCAGGCGACGTGGCTGAGCGCGCCGCAGCGCCGGATGGTCGAGGCCGACCTGGCGCAGGACCAGGCCGCCCTCGGCAACCGCGAGCACAGCCTGCTGGCCGCCTTGAAGGAGGGGCGGCTCTGGCTGCTGATCCTCGTGTTCTTCTGCGTCGTCGCCGCGAACTCGTCGCTCACCTTCTTCGGCCCGTCGGTCGTCAAGGAGGCCGGCTTCACCGACCCGGCGACGATCGGCTGGATCATGGCGCTCTCGTACCTGTGCGGCGCCATCGGCATGGTCGTCAACGGCCTGCACTCCGACCGGCGGAAGGAAGCGCGCCTGCACTGCGCCGTCGCCGCGGCGCTCGGCGCCGCCGGCCTGCTGCTTACCGCGCTCTTCATCCGCAGCAGCCCGACGCTCGCCCTGATGGCGCAGACGCTGGCCATCATCGGCACGATGAGCGCGATTCCCGTCTTCTGGCAATTGCCGGGGCGCTTCCTCGCCGGTGCCGCCGCGGCAGGCGGCGTGGCGCTGATCAACTCGCTCGCCAACCTGGCCGGGTTCGGTGCGCCGGCGATGCTCGGCTACATCAAGACGCAGACCGGCGGCCTCGCGCCGGGGCTGCTGATCGTCGCCGCCGTCGAGGTCTGCGCGACGCTGCTGATCCTGTTCTTCGTGCCGCGCTTCGACCGCGTCGGCGACACCGGCTCCATGAACCACGACGAAAGGCGCCCATGATCGACAAGCCATTGAGCCGACGCTCCTTCCTTCCCGCCGGCCTCGCGCTCGGCAGTCTCGGCCTGCAGATGGCCTCCGCCGGCGCCGCCGATGCGCCCGCGTCCGGCCCCGCCGGCCTGACCGTCGCGCCGACCTCGATGGCGGGCGTGTCGCCGCGGCTCACCACGCACGCGATCGACACCTTCCACGGCGTCACCGGCGCCGGCCTCAAGTACGACCTCTCGCGCTACGACAACGGCCGCTGGGTGCTGCTCAAGTCGACCGTCTCGACGCCCGGCGGCCGGCCCGCCGAGCCGCTGCTCGTCGGCGATGCCTACCAGGCCGGCCGCTACGAGATCCTGCTGCACCTCGACGACTACTTCGCGATGATGAACGCGAAGCTGCCGCAGCCGCCGTTCCTCTCCAAGGTGCCGCTGCGCTTCGTCGTCGCCGACGCGAGCCAGCGCGTCCACCTCGCGGCGCTGTTCTCGCCCTGGGGCTACTCGTACTACCACGGCAGCTGACGCGAATCGCCGCCCGGCCCACGCACGCAATCATCCAGGAGCTCTTTCGATGGCAGGCATTTCCACCCACGTGCTCGACAACTACACCGGCCGCCCCGGCGCCGGCATGAAGATCGACTTCTCGAAGCGGCTGGCCGACGGCGGCTGGCAGATGGTCAAGACCATGACGACCAACGGCGACGGCCGCACCGACGGTCCGGTGCTCGCGCCGGCCGACGCCGCGGTCGGCGAGTACGAGCTCGCGTTCCACGTCGCCGAGTTCTACGAGCCGAAGAAGGCCGGCATCGGCGATCCGGTCTTCCTCGACCGCATCGTGCCGCTGCGCTTCTCGATCTTCGACGCGAAGCAGCACTACCACGTGCCGCTGCTCTGCACGCCCTGGAGCTGCTCGACCTACCGCGGTTCCTGAGCCCGGGCGAGAGGCCCGTGACGAGCGGCGGATCGGCGGAGCGCCGACACTCGCGACGACCCCACGACCCGCCGCCACGCCACCCATGAGCCAACTCTTCCAGCCGCTCGAGATCGGCAGCCTCCGGCTCGCCAACCGCATCGTCATCGCGCCGATGTGCCAGTACTCCGCGAGCGAAGGCTCGGCGGTCGACTGGCATCTGATCCATCTCGGCCACCTGGCGCTGTCCGGCGCCGGCATGCTGATCACGGAAGCCACGGCGGTCTCGGCCGAGGGCCGCATCACCGATGGCGACCTCGGGCTCTATTCCGATGCCAACGAGGCAGCGCTGCAGCGCGTGCTCGCTGCGGTGCGGTCGGTCTCGCCGATCAAGGTCGCGATGCAGCTCGCGCATGCCGGCCGCAAGGCCTCGAGCCGCGCGCCCTGGGACGGCGGGCTGCAGGTGCCGCTCGGCCAACCCGGCTCGTGGCAGGCGGTGGCGCCGTCGGCCTTGCCGCATTCGCCGACGGAACAGCCGCCGAGCGCGCTCGATGCCGCCGGCCTGCAGAAGATCCGGGACGACTTCGCCGCCACCGCGCAGCGCGCCGCCCGTCTCGGCGTCGACGGCCTCGAGCTGCACGCCGCGCACGGCTATCTGCTGCACCAGTTCCTCTCGCCGCTCGCCAACCGGCGCAGCGACGACTACGGCGGCAGCCTCGAGAACCGGATGCGCTTCCCGCTCGAGATCTTCGAGGTCGTGCGCGCCGCGTTCCCGGCCGACAAGCCGGTCTGGGTCCGCATCTCGGGCACCGACTGGGTCGACGGCGGCTGGGACATCGAGGGCTCGGTCGCGCTGTCGCAGGCCATGAAGGCGCGCGGCTGCGCCGCCATCCACGTCTCGAGCGGCGGGGTCTCGCCGAAGCAGCAGATCCCGATCGGCCCCGGCTACCAGGTGCCGCTGGCGCAGCGGGTCAAGGCCGAGGTCGGGCTGCCGACGATCGCGGTCGGCCTCATCACCGAGCCGGCGCAGGCCGAGACCATCGTCGCCAGCGGCGAGGCCGATGCGGTCTCGCTCGCCCGGGCCATGCTCTACGACCCGCGCTGGCCCTGGCACGCCGCAGCGGCGCTCGGCGCCCAGGTGGAGGCGCCGAAGCAGTACTGGCGCTCGCAACCGCGCCAGTTCAAGGACCTGTTCGAGAACGCCGCGTTCGGCGCGCGCTAGGGCGTCATCCGGTCGCGATCAGCACCGCCACGAAGCGGGTGCCGGCCTCGCTGGTCGAGCTCACGCGCAGCACGCCGTGGTGGGCCTCGACGATCTGGTCGCAGATGTAGAGGCCGAGGCCCAGCCCCTCGCGACGCGACGATGCCGAATGCCGCCAGAACGGCCCGAAGATGCGGCCGATCGTCGCCGCCGGGATCGGCTCTCCGGCGTTCCAGACGTCGATGACGAGATCGCCATCGCGCAGTTCGGCGCGGAACTCGACGGGCACGTCCTGC
>CAZZVH010000019.1:0-18262 GCA_964657365.1 uncultured Burkholderiaceae bacterium | reverse complement strand
CATCCGGCCGGTCAACCTGACCGTCCGACAGGTCGAGGGCCCCGGCAACCAGATCTTCGGCGCGAATTCCGGCTACTCCGGCCTCTCGCGCGACGGCCGCACCTCGACCCGCAGCGGCTACGGCGAGATCGACGACAGCAACTCCGGCTCGGGCGATCTCGACCTCCTCGCCGCCCATCGCCGCGCGCTGGCGACGGCGTTCCCGGGGCAGGCGGCCGCCGTCGACAGCGTCCGTGACGCGGCACCCGCACCGCGTGGCGGCAGTGGCGGAGGCGGCTCGCGCGGGCGCGGCAACACCGGCGCCGGCGCCGACCAGCAGCTCATGACGCTGTTGCGCCGCCTGACTGCCGTCTCGAGCCAGCCGGGCGATCTCGATGCGTCCGCCTTCCTCGGCGCCACACGCGGGCCGCGGTCCGCCGGTTCGAGCGGGCGGCTGGGCGGCTCCGGCGGAGACGGCGCCCCGCAGCTCGGCGGCGGCAGTGCCGGCTTCAGCGGCAGCGGCGGAGGATTCGGCGGTGCGGCCGAGTATCCCGCCGCCGGCCAGGCTGGCGGCCAGGGCTTTCGGGGCACGGGCTACGCCGGCGGCGGTGCCCCCGGCGCCGACTCCGGCGGCAGCGGCCGTGCCGCGCTGGCCGGCGAGTCGACACGCGGCGCGCCGAACCTCGGCGGCGGCGGACCGGGCACCCAGTACAACGACGGCCTGACCGGCCTGATGGCCGTCAACCTGATCCGGGCCCACCGCGAGGAGCTGATCCAGGCCTCGAGCGGCAAGCTCGATCACATGGTGATCGACGTCGTCGGCAGCCTGTTCGACCAGATCCTCTCCGATTCGCGCGTGCCGCCGCAGATGGCCCGCGAGATCGCGCGCCTGCAGCTGCCGGTGCTGCGGGTGGCGCTGAACGACGCGACCTTCTTCTCGACGCGCCGCCACCCGGTGCGCCGTTTCATCAACCGGATCGCCTCGCTGGCCAACGCCTTCGACCACTTCAACGAAGGCCCCGGCGCGCAGTTCCTGCTGCGCGTGCGCAAGCTCGTCGACGAGATCATCGAGGGCGACTTCGACCAGATCGAGCTCTACGCCGCGAAGGTGGCCGAGCTCGAGTCGTTCATCGCGAGACAGTCCGAGGGCGAGGTCGAGAAATCGGGCGCGGTCTCGACGCTCGAGGCCAAGGAGTCGGAGCTGCGCGTGCAGCAGCGCTACATGCTGCAGCTGCAGGGCGCGCTGGCGCCGATGAACCTGCCGCAGTACCTGCAGGAATTCCTGGCCCATGTCTGGAGCCAGGCGCTGGTGCTCTCGGTGCGCCGCGACGGGCCGGAGTCCGACCGCGCCAGGCGCTACCGCCGCGTCGGCACCGATCTCGTGATGAGCGTGCAGCCCAAGGGCTCGCCGATGTTCCGCAAGAAGTTCCTCATGCAGCTGCCGCCGCTGATGAAGGACCTGAACGAGGGCATGAAGCTGATCGGCTGGCCCGAGGCGGCGCAGAAGGAATTCTTCGGCAAGCTGCTGCCGGCCCATGCCGAATCGCTCAAGGGGCAGCCGCTTTCCGAGCTCGACCACAACATGCTGGTCAAGCAGCTCGACGGCGTGTTCGCGATCCCGGTGCCGGTCGGCGAGAGCTTCTCGCGCGGCGAGCCGGTCCAGGACGTGCCGCCCGAAGTCATGGAGCGCCGCTTCACGGAGGAAGAGGCGCAGCAGGTCGGCCTGGTGGCCGAGGCCACGGTCGACTGGAACCACGAGGTCGACGAGGCCGGCGCGGTCGACATCGATCTCGGCAGCGAGCCGCAGCCCGCCGAGCCGGCCACGCCCTCGATGCACGCTGCGATCGACCCCGAGGCCGAGGCGCAGCTCGGCCCGACCACGTCGGAAACGGGCGAGGCCGGCGAGCCGACGCGCGGACCGCAGCTCATCGACCACATCAAGCTCGGCTTCGCCTACCAGATGCACCTGAAGGAAGAGTGGCAGAAGGTGCGCCTCGCGCACGTCAGCTCGGGCCGCAGCTTCTTCGTCTTCACGCGCGGCGGCAAGCACCAGGAAACCATCTCGATGACCTCGCGCATGCTGGCGCGGATGTGCGAGACCGGGCGATTCCGCGCCGTCGAGAGCTCCTACCTGATGGAACGGGCCACCGTGCGGGCGAGAAAGCAGCTGGCCGAGCTCAAGGCGCCGACCCGGCACTGAGACCGCGCGCCGCGCCGGCGCGAGCGCTACGACGAGAGGCGTCGGGCCATCCGCATCGCCGCCATGAGGCTCGACGGATCGGCGATGCCGCGCCCGGCGATGTCGAACGCGGTGCCGTGGTCCGGGCTGGTGCGCACGAACGGCAGGCCCAGGGTGACGTTCACGCCGTGCTCGACGCCGAGATACTTGACCGGGATCAGGCCGTGGTCGTGCGTCATGGCGACGACGACGTCGAACGCCCCAGGATGCCCCGGCGCATGGCGCGCCCGCATGAAGACCGTGTCGGGCGGGTGCGGCCCGCTGGCGTCGATGCCCTCGCGCCGCGCCGCCTCGATCGCCGGGCCGATCACCAGCCGCTCCTCGTCGCCGAACAATCCGCCTTCGCCGGCGTGCGGGTTGAGCCCGGCGACGGCGATCCGCGGCCGGCCGATGCCCGGCACCGCGCTGGCGTGGGCGATGCGGATGGTCGACAGCACGGCGTCGAAGGTGACGGCGTCGATCGCCTTTCGAAGCGACGTGTGGATGGTGACGAGCACGACGCGCAGCTCGTCGTTGGCCAGCATCATGCGGACGGCCGGCATCGCGCCGTCGGACGCCGCGAGCGCCTGCAGCATCTCGGTGTGGCCGGGAAACGCGATCCCCGCGGCCGAGAGCGCCTCCTTGTGGATCGGCGCCGTCACGATCGCCGCGGCATCGCCGCGTCGCACCCAGCCGACCGCCTGTTCGATGCAGGCCGCCGCCGCGGCGCCGGCCCGGGCGTCCACCTGGCCGATGGCGGCGTCGATCAGGTCGCGCGGCAACCCGGCGGCCTGCAGCACCGGAACGCAGTGCGGCGGCACCTCCGAAGCGTCCGAGGGCGTGTCGATCGCCGCCACTGTCACCAGTTGCCCGAGCGATGCCGCTGCGCGACGCATCACGGCCAGGTCGCCGACGACGAAAGCCCGGTCGACGCCACCGCCCAGGAACAGCCGCGCGACGATCTCCGGGCCGATGCCGCAGGCGTCGCCCATGCTGATGGCGAGCGGGAGACGCGGCGTCGAGTCCATGCGCGATTGTCGCCGGCGGGTCGCGCCCGATAATGCCGACGACACCGTCGACCGATGCGCAAGGCCTGGCTCCTCTTCTCGCAAACCGTGACCATCGCGGTCGCGCTGCTGTTCGTGATCGCCACGCTGAAGCCGCAATGGCTGCACCGCGACGCCGGCGGCGCGATCGCCCTGCTGCCCGACGCGCCTGCGCGGGCCGCCGACATGTCGGTGGTGCAGCTGCCGCCGCCGGTGCGCAACGTGTCGATGCTGGGCCCGGTCGCCGCCGTCACGAGCTACAGCGCCGCGGCCAAACGGGCGTCGCCGGCGGTGGTGAGCATCACCGCGAGCCACGGGCCGGCGCAACGCCCGGCCGGCGAAGACCCGTTGCGCTTCTTCTTCGGCGACCGCGGCGGCCAGTCCCCCGACGAGCGGCAGATCGGCCTGGGCTCCGGCGTGATCGTCTCGACGAGCGGCTACCTGCTCACCAACAACCACGTCGTCGACGGCGCCGACGACATCGAGGTCGCGCTCGGCGACGGCCGCACCGCCAAGGCGCGCACCGTCGGCACGGATCCGGAGTCGGACATCGCGGTCCTGAAGATCGATCTCGACAAGCTGCCGGTGATCGCCTTCGGAGACGTCGACCATCTCGAGGTCGGCGACATCGTGCTGGCGATCGGCAACCCGTTCGGCGTCGGCCAGACGGTCACCTCGGGCATCGTCAGCGCGCTCGGCCGCAACTCGCTCGGCATCAACATCTTCGAGAACTTCATCCAGACCGACGCGGCGATCAACCCGGGCAATTCCGGCGGCGCGCTGGTCGACGTCAACGGCAACCTGCTCGGCATCAACACCGCGATCTATTCGCGCAGCGGCGGCAGCCTGGGCATCGGCTTCGCGATCCCGGTCAGCACGGCGCGCCAGGTGATGGAAGGCCTCATCAAGGACGGCCAGGTGACGCGCGGCTGGATCGGCGTCGAGCCGCGCGACCTGACGCCGGAGATCGCCAGGAACCTCGAGCTGTCGGTGTCGCAGGGCGTGCTCATCACGGGCGTCGTGCAGGCGGGACCGGCCAGCGTCGGCGGCCTGCGGCCGGGAGACGTGGTGATGAAGATCGCCGGCACGCCGGTCTCGAGCACGCCGCAGCTGCTGAACGCCGTGGCGGCGCTCAAGCCGCGCGAGCCGGCGACGATCAGCGTCCGGCGGGGCCCCGATTCGATCGACGTGAAGGTGGTGGTCGCGCAGCGCCCTCGTTCCCGGCCGCTGCCCGTGGAGCGCTGACCCGGCTCAGGCGGTCGTCTTGTCCTCGGCGGGGGCCTGGGTGTGCTTGATGAACACCTGGGCCGCGAGGATGCCGACTTCGTAGAGCAGCACCATCGGAATCGCCAGCGCGAGCTGCGAGACGATGTCGGGCGGCGTCAGGACGGCGGCGACGATGAACGCGACGACGACGAAGTAGCTGCGGAACGACTTCAGCTTGTCGATGCTCACGAGCCCGATCCTGGCGAGCACGACGACCACGATCGGCACTTCGAAGGCCGACCCGAAGGCGATGAACATCGTCAGCACGAAGCTCAGGTAGGCCTCGATGTCCGGCATGGCCGCGACGCTCTTCGGCGCGAAGCTCTGGATGAAGGTGAACACCTTGCCGAAGACGAAGAAGTAGCAGAACGCCACGCCGGCGAAGAAGAGCAGCGTGCTCGAGATCACCAGCGGCAGGACCAGCTTCTTCTCGTGCGTGTAGAGGCCGGGCGCGACGAACGCCCACACCTGGTAGAGGACGACGGGCAGCGCCAGCATGAAGCCGGCCATCAGCGTGATCTTGAGCGGCACGAGGAACGGCGAGATCACGTTGGTCGCGATCAGCGAACCGCCCTTGGGCAGGTGGGCGACCAGCGGGGCGGCGAGCAGGTCGTAGAGGCCGGCCGGGCCGGGCCAGATCGAGAGCAGGCCGAAGCAGATGCCGACGGCGATGATGGCGCGGATCAGCCGGTCGCGCAGCTCGACCAGGTGGGTGACGAACGGCTGCTCGGTGCCGGCGAGTTCGTCTTCGGGGTCCTTGCCTGGCACGCTCATCGGCCGGTCAAGCCGAAGCGCCCTGCTTCGGCGGCCGGAAGCGCGCCACCCGCGCCGCACCCGACTGCGCCCTGCCGCGCACGCCGGTCTTCTGCTTGTACCAATGCGGCAGCGCACCGCGCTTCAGGCGCCAGTTCTTCTTCGGATGCCGGTACTGCGGAGGTGGCAGCGGGCCGTCGTGGTCGCCGCTGTTCGGCGGCTGGTCGGCGATTGCCGTCTGCCAGGAGGAACTGAAATCGGTGGAGTGCTGCTGGATCTCGGTGGAGACCGTGCGCTCGACGTTGCGCGCGGCATCCTCGAACTCGGTCTTCATCTTCTTCAGGTCCTCGAGCTCGATCGAGCGGTTGACCTCGGCCTTGACGTCGGCCACGTAGCGTTGCGCCTTGCCCAGCAAGGTGCCCACCGTGCGCGCGACGCGCGGCAGCTTCTCCGGCCCGATCACGATGAGGGCGACCGCGCCGATGAGGGCGATCTTGTCGAAGCCGAAATCGATCATGGCGGGGGCGCGGTGCCTTGGGCGCCGGGGCGCCGCTCAGGCGATCACGACTTGGTCTTCGCTTCCACGTCGACGGTGCCGGGATCGATCGTCCGGGCCGAGCCGACCTGCTGCGTGGGCGATGCCGGATCGGCCGGCGAGACGGTGCCGTCGCGCACGCCGTCCTTGAAGCCCTTGACGGCGCCGCCGAGATCGCTGCCGATGTTCTTGAGCTTCTTGGTGCCGAAGATCAGGACCACGACGAGCAGCACGATCAGCCAATGCCAGATGCTCAGGCCACCCATGATGTCGTTCTCATGCTGTATTTCTCCGCTGCGGGACTGCGCTCGATTCTAGGTCAGCCCTTGGCCCAGGGCCGGGGCCCGCCCATGACGTGCACATGGAGGTGCTGCACCTCCTGCAGCCCGTCGCGGCCGGTGTTCACGAGCGTGCGAAAGCCGTCCGTGACGCCGTTCGCGTGCATCAGCTTCGGCGCCAGCGCCATGATCCGGCCCAGCATCGGCGCGTGCGCGTCGGTCACGTCGTCGAGACTGACGATGTGCTCCTTCGGAATCACGAGCACGTGCACCGGCGCCCAGGGCGCGATGTCGTGAAAGGCCAGCAACTCGTCGTCTTCGTGGGCTTTCCTGCACGGGATCGCCCCGGCGACGATCTTGCAGAAAATGCAGTCCGGATCGGTGTGCATCGCCGGCCTCAGGCCGGCATCGGCGTGTTCGACCAGAGGTTCGACCAGCCGCGAACCACGCGGTAGAGGAACCAGATCGAGATCAGGCCCCAGGCGATCCAGCCGGGCGCGATCAGCAGCAGCCACAACGGCGCCGTGACGAGATAGAGGATTCCGGCCCAGATCACGCTGCGGATCCGCCAGCTGAAGTGGGATTCCTGCCAGGTGCCGCGCGCGTCGTCCCGCTTGACGAGATCGAGGATGAAGGCGACGAGCAGCAGCAGGACGCTGCCCTGCGCGCCCGGCAGCACCGCGCCGACGGCGACGATCGCGTGCAGGGCGTAGCTGATCTGGCCGATCGTCTTCAGCTGCTGCTGCTTCGGATCGAGCAGGGTCATGTCGTTCATGGTTCCTCCACCTCCCTCGTCTGCATCTTGCGCGCCGCGAACTCCTCGAGGCCCGACGTGCCCTTGCGGCGCTCCAGCTCCAGCAGCACGTCCGACGGCGTCAGGCCGTGCTGGGCCAGGGCGACGAGCGTGTGGAACCACAGGTCGGCCACTTCGGCGACGATCCGTTCGCCGTCGCCGTCCTTGCAGGCCAGGACGACCTCGGTCGCCTCCTCGCCGATCTTCTTCAGGACCGCGTCGGGGCCCTTGGCGAACAGGCGCGCCACGTAGCTGGTGGCCGGATCGCCGTCGCGGCGCGTCTCGATCACGCCGGCCAGCCGCGCCAGCGTGTCGTTGCCCGAAAGCTTGCCGTCGTCCATCTCGCCCCCGTCGCTGGTCCGCATGCCCGCTATCTGTCGGTGCGGCCAGGCTCTTTCAAGACCGGATCGACGTCGACCCATGCCCCGTCCTGGTAGCGCTGATAGAAGCAGGAGTGCCGCCCGGTGTGGCAGGCGATCGTCGGATCGCCGGCGGCGCTGCCGGTCTGCTCGACCTTGAGCAGCACGACGTCGTTGTCGCAATCCAGCCGCATCTCGCGCACCTTCTGGACGTGGCCGCTTTCCTCGCCCTTGCGCCAGAGGCGGCGCCGCGAGCGGCTCCAGTAGACCGCTTCGCCGATCTCGGCGGTGCGGGCGAGCGACTCGCGATTCATGAAGGCGAACATCAGCACGTCGTTCGTGCCGACCTCCTGCGCGATCGCCGGAACCAGTCCGTTCGCGTCCCAATTCACGTCGTCGAGCCAGCTCATCGGCCCAGTGTAGCGGCGGCCTCAGCCGCGATGCGTCGCGCCTTCGAAAGCCTGCTCCGCGGCGAACCACTCGAGCACCGGCAGCGTGCCCGGCAGCACCGGCGCGACCTCGACCGGCAGGCTCTGCCACGCCATCGCCTGCTGCTCGCGCATCTCGAAGTCGCCCTGCCATGCACGCACCTTGCAGAAATGCAGGCGAACGCGGGCATGCGCGTAGTCCATCAGCGTCACCCGCCAGGGCTCGACGGCGCCGATGGTGATGCCGAGCTCCTCGTGCAGCTCGCGCCGCAGCGCCGCCTCGACGGACTCGCCCGGCTCCAGCTTGCCGCCGGGGAACTCCCAATAACCGGCGTAGACCTTGCCCTCGGGTCGCGACGTCATGAGGAAGCGGCCCGCGGCGTCGATCAGCACGCCGACCGCGACGTCGACCGGATCCCTCGTCACGCCCCGGCCCGCGCCGCGAAGTCCTTCGCGAACTGGAAGGCGACGCGGCCGGAGCGCGAGCCGCGCTCGAGCGCCCAGACCAGCGATTCCTGCCGCGCCGCGGCGATCGCGGCGTCGTCGGCGCCGAAGCCGCGCAGCCACTGGGCGACGATCGCGAGGTACTCGTCCTGGCTGAAGGGATAGAAGCTGATCCACAGGCCGAAGCGCTCCGACAGCGAGATCTTCTCCTCGATCACCTCGCCAGGATGGACTTCGCCGTCTTCCGTGTGCTCGTACGTGAGGTTGTCCTTCATGCGCTCCGGAAGCAGATGGCGCCGGTTGCTGGTGGCGTAGACCAGGACGTTGTCGGACGTCTCGGCGACCGAGCCGTCAAGAATCGACTTGAGCGCCTTGTAGCCGGGCTCGCCGTCGTCGAACGACAGGTCGTCGCAGAAGACCACGAAACGCTCGGGCCGCTCCGCGACCAGGTCGACGATGTCGGGCAGGTCGACCAGATCGGTCTTGTCGACCTCGATCAGGCGCAGGCCGCGCGCCGCGAAGGTGTTCAGGCAGGCCTTGATCAGCGAGCTCTTGCCGGTGCCGCGGGAGCCGGTGAGCAGCACGTTGTTGGCGCCGCGCCCGGACACGAACTGCTCGGTGTTGCGGACCAGCTTCTGCTTCTGGTCGTCGACCTCGACCAGCGCATCGAGCCCGATCCGGGCGACGTGGCGGACCGGCTCGAGGGCGCTGCCGCCGCCGCGCTTCCGGTAGCGGAACGCCGTCGACGCAGACCAGTCCGGAGCGGCGAGAGGATGCGGCACGATGGATTCGATGCGCGCCAGCAGGGCTTCCGCGCGGTCGACGAGATGCTGCAGCGAGGGCGGCTGGTCCATGGCTTGCGCGTGGCGAACGAACGGCGAGGGGGCTGCCGGCTAGGCAGCGAAGCGCTCGGCGAACACCGGCACCGCCGCCACCGTCGAGTCGGCGATGGCGAAGACCCGTTCGGTGGCCGACGGCCGGATCGGATGCGCGCCCGTGAAGGCGCCGAACGCCGGCAGCACGCCGACATCGTCGCCGAGCCAGAAGCAAGGCAGGCGCAGCCTGTCCCAACCGCGCCCGCCGACATGCACGCACGGGTGCAGATGACCGGCCAGCACGTAGGCGCCGGCGACGCGGCGCGGGTGGTGGCAGAGGGCCAGTCCGTCGCTGCGCAGGGGCTCGTCGACCACGCGCATCTCGAGCTCCAACGGCGGATCGCCGGCCCGGTCGTCGTGGTTGCCGCGCACGAGCACGAGCTCGAGAGACGCGTGGGTGCGTCGCCAGGCCACGACGGCGGCGATCGTCGCCGCGGCATGGGCGCGCGCGGAGTGAAGGAAGTCGCCGAGGAAGACGATCCGGCGTGCGCCGGTGCGTTCGACCAGGGCCGTCAAGGCGGCGAGGGTTTCGCTGGTGGTGCCGCGCGGCACCGGCACGCCGAGCGCGCGGAAGCTGACGGCCTTGCCGATGTGCGCGTCGGCCACGAGCAAGGTGCGGCTGGCGCCGAGCCAGGCGGCCTTCTCGGGCAACAGGGTGAGCGGCTGGCCACCGGCCAGGATCGTCGTCGTCACCCCGGCCTCAGCCCGCGAACAGGCGCAGCGCGACGTCGAGCTGCTCGGTCGGGCTCTTGCGGAAGCCGGAACGCGCGAAACGCTGCAGGCGGCCGACCGCGAACGACACGAGCGCGGACGACTGGCCGTTGGCGTCGACGGTCGGCGTCGCCGAGCCGGCCGCCTCGGCATGGGCACGCAGGCTCTGCCGCAGCTGCGATTCGATGCGGTCGAAGAACTGGTTCATGCGCACCAGCAGCCTGTCGTTCTCGAACACCAGCGCGTCGCCGACCATCACCCGGGTCATGCCCGGGTTCTTCTCGCCGAACTGAAGCAGAACGAAGAGGATCTTGTGCACCTGCACGGCCGGGCTCGGCTCGCGCTCGACGATCTGGTTGACGAGGGTGAAGACGCTCTGCTCGATGAACTCGATCAGGCCTTCGAACATCTGGGCCTTGCTCGCGAAGTGCCGGTAGAGGGCCGCCTCGGAAACGTCGAGCCGGGCCGCCAGTGCCGCGGTCGTGATGCGCTCGGCGCCCGGCTCCTGCAGCATCGCCGCCAGGGTCTCGAGAATCTGGACGCGACGCTCGCCGGGCCGCGGCCGCTTGCGCCCGACGATGGCTTCGGCGACCGCCGACTTGACCGACGGCTGGATCGCCTCGGCCGGCAACTCGCTCTCGATCTCGTTCGTGGCTTCGCCGAGATCGCCGGCGGGCGGTTCTGGCGAATGCGTCATCTGGTGAGGGTGAGCTGGCGGAGCGCGCCGATTTTGGCATACACGTAGGCCGGCTTCGCATGCGTACGTACCCCCGAATGCGTGCGCCGGGCGCCGAGATTGACGCCGCTGCGCAAGGTGCCGAGGAAGCGGCCTTCGAGGTAACGCTGCATCCACACCGTGCGCATGCCGAGCGCGCGCGCCGAGCGCAGGTTCTCGAGCGTGTCTTCGACCAGGATGCAGCGCGACGCCGGCACGCCGAGCCGCGCCACCAGACGGCGCAGCGTGCGCACGTCGGGCTTGGGCCGCGGCATCCCGAACATCGTCATGCTCTCGATCGGGAAGACGTCGTCGAAGCTGCGCGCCAGGCCGAGCGTCTCGAGGACGCGCATCGCGTAGGCGCGCGGCGCATTGGTGAGGATGTACTTGCGGCCCGGCAGGCGGGCGAGCGCGGCGCGGTCGTGCGCACTCATGCGCAGCCGCTCCTCGAGGCCGGGCATGCGGTGCGTCTCCTCGAGGAAATGCGCCGCATCGACGCCATGGTGGCGCACCAGCCCGAGCAAGGTCGCACCGTAGCGCTTGTAGTAGCGCTGGCGCAGCGCCCACGCGGCCTCGCCGGCGATGCCGAGATGCGTCTCGATGTACTCGCCCATCGCCGTGTGCACCGCCTCGAACGCCGCGTGGCTGGCGTCGTGCAGCGTGTTGTCGAGATCGAACAGCCAGACGGGCTTGGTCACCGCGAGCGGATCATGGTGCCGTAGGCCTGCTCGGTCAGCACCTCGAGCAGCATCGCGTGCGGCACCCGGCCGTCGATGATGTGCACGGTGTTGACGCCGTTCTTCGCCGCGTCGAGCGCCGACTGGATCTTCGGCAGCATGCCGCCGGAGATCGTGCCATCGGCGAACAGCTCGTCGATCTCGCGGGCGGTCAGGTCGGTCAGCAGCTTGCCGGCCTTGTCGAGCACGCCGGGCGTGTTGGTCAGCATCATCAGCTTCTCGGCCTTGAGCACCTCGGCCAGCTTGCCGGCGACGACGTCGGCGTTGATGTTGTAGTTCTCGTTGTCGGCGCCGAAGCCGAGCGGCGAGATCACCGGAATGAAGGCGTCGTCCTGCAGGGCCATGACGACGCTCGGATCGATCGACTCGATCTCGCCGACCGATCCGACATCGTGCTCCTTCGACGGGTCGTTGAGATCGAACATGCGCAGCTTCTTGGCGCGGATCAGGCCGCCGTCGCGTCCCGTCAGCCCGACCGCCTTGCCGCCGGCGACGTTGATCAGGCCGACGATGTCCTGCTGCACCTGCCCGGCCAGCACCCACTCGACGACTTCCATCGTCTCCTCGTCGGTGACGCGCATGCCCTGGATGAACTCGCCCTTCTTGCCGATCTTGTGCAGCGCCTCCTCGATCTGCGGGCCGCCGCCGTGCACGACCACCGGGTTCATGCCGACCAGCTTGAGGAGCACCACGTCTTCGGCGAAGTCCTGCTGCAGGGCCGGGTCGGTCATGGCGTTGCCGCCGTACTTGATGACGATCGTCTTGCCGTGGAACTTGCGGATGTAGGGCAGCGCCTGGGCGAGGATCTCGGCCTTGTCGCGCGGTGCGATGTGCGAAAGATCGGGAGTCGCGAACAGCGGCGAGGCGGGCGTTGCGGTCATGTCGTGGGCCCGCGCGAAGCGGTGAGGATTGCCGCCAGAATGCTACACGTTGCCCAGGAGAACGACGTGATGGAAACGAAGTTGCGCGGCGCTTCGGCGGTCGACGAGCCGGCGCGGTCGACGCCGGTCTTCGGCGAGTACGACGTCGTGGTTCTCGGCGGCGGCCCTGCCGGCATCGCCGCGGCATCGGCCTCGGCGGCCCATGGCGCGCGCACGCTGCTGGTCGAGCGCTACGGCTTTCTCGGCGGCATGGGCACGGCGGCCGGCGTCACCAACTTCTGCGGCCTGCACGCCAATGTCCACGGCGAGATCAAGCAGGTCGTGCACGGCGTGGCCGACGAGCTCCTCGACCGGATGCGCGCGCTCGGCGGCCTGAACGAACCGCACCTCATCTTCGGCAAGATCTTCGCGCAGGCCTACGACACCGCCGCCTTCAAGTGCGCCGCCGACGCGATGCTCGTCGCCCGGGGCGCCGCGGTGTTGTTCCACGCCTTCGCCGTCGGCGTCGTGCACCGTGGCGGACGCGCCAACGGCCCGGTCGACGCGCTGTTGCTGGAAACGAAATCCGGCCGCGTCGCCGTCCGGGCGGGCGCCTTCATCGATTGTTCCGGCGACGGCGATCTCGCCCATCTCGCCGGCCTGCCGATGGACAAGGGCGACGGCCACGGCGGCATGCTCTACCCGACGCTCATGTTCCGTGTCGGCGACGTCGACGCGGCCCGCGCCGGCGATGCCTGGCGGACCATCCCCGAGCGCATGGCCGCTGCCGAAGCCTCCGGCACGTTCCGGTTTCCACGCCGCGGCGCGATCGTGCGGCCGCAACTGCACGCCAGCGAATGGCGCGTCAACGTCACGCAGCTGAAGAACGCCGACGGCAGCGCCACCGACGGCACCGATGCGGCATCGCTGTCGGCCGGCGAGACCGAAGGGCGCCGCCAGGCGGTCGACTACCTGCGCTTCCTGCGCGACGAGGTGCCCGGTTTCGAAAACGCCTACGCGCTCGACATCGCGCCGCAGCTGGGCATCCGCGAAACGCGGCGCCTGGTCGGCGAGGTCGCGCTGACCGGCGACGACGTCACCGGTTGCGCCGACTTCGGCGACAGCATCGGCGTCAACGGCTGGCCGCTCGAGCTCCACGTGGCCGGCGACGTCGAGTGGCGATGGCCGCCGATTCCGCAATCACGCGGCTACAACCAGCTGCCGTTTCGAATGCTCGTGCCGAGGCGTTCATCGGCCCGGGGCATCGACAACCTGCTGCTGGCCGGTCGCTGCGCCTCGATGACGCACGAGGGCCACTCGGCGGCGCGCGTGTCCGGCGCCTGCTTCGTCATGGGCCAGGCGGCCGGCACGGCGGCGGCGCTCGCCAGCGCGACGGGCCACGTCCCGGCGGACGTCGGCACCGGCGTGCTTCAGGACGCGCTGCGCGCCGACGGAGCTTGGCTCGGCGGCGACTGACCCCAGATGCGAGACCATGCGGCCGCGACAGCCGCTCTCCGGTGGTGTAATGCCGCCGTTCCACCAGCGACCAAGCTGCCATTGCCACGTGAGGACACGATGACCATGCAACACACCGCTCCCCATTCCGTTCGCGTCCGCCGGATCGCCGGCCTGGTCGGCGCCGCCGCCTTCGCGGCCTGCGCGCTCTACCTGACGAATTCGTTCGCAGCCGAGGCTGCCGTCAAGATCCCGGCGCCCGCCGCCGACCAGACGAGCGGCGACACCGGCACGCAGACCGCGGTCTTCGCCGGCGGCTGCTTCTGGGGCGTGCAGGGCGTGTTCCAGCGTGTCGACGGCGTCGTGCAGGCGGTGTCGGGCTACGCCGGCGGCAGCCAGGCGACTGCGCATTACGAGATCGTCAGCTCCGGGTTGACCGGCCACGCCGAATCGGTCAAGGTCACGTACGACCCGAAGAAGATCAGCTACGGCAAGCTGCTGCAGATCTATTTCTCGGTCGCCCACGATCCGACCCAGCTGAACCACCAGGATCCCGACAGCGGCACCCAGTACCGCTCGACGATCTTCTTCACCGACGCGGCGCAGAAGCAGACGGCCGACGCCTACATCGCGCAGCTCGATGCCGCCAAGGCCTATCCGGCGAAGATCGTCACCACCGTCGTTCCGCTGGTCGCCTTCTATCCGGCCGAGGGATACCACCAGGACTACCTGACGCTGCATCCGGACGCGGGCTACATCGCCCGCTTCGACCTGCCGAAGATCGCCTACCTGAAGAGTCTCTTCCCGCAGCAGTACCGGGCCGAGCCGGCTCTCGTCGCGAGCCGCGCTCCCTGACCGGAAACATCTCTTTACGCAGGGCGGTTGTCGAGGTCGGCGACGCCATTGGGTAAGCTTTGGGATCAGGCGGCCGCCCCTCGACCGGCGAGCCACAACCATCCACGATCCAAGTACCCATGACTCCGATTCGCACCTCGCTTCCCTTTGTCCGCACGATCGCCGCGACCGCCGGCTCGGTTCTCTGCGCGGCCCTGCTTGCCAGTTGCGGTGGTGGAGGCGACGAGAGCAGCTCGAATTCCACCGGTCTGCCGACGTCGGCCTCGCTTGCCGAGAAATGCAACGCGCCCCGCCCGTCGGGAACGATCGACCCGATCTCCGGCTCGCCCTATGGCGACGTGCAGGGCAGCCTCGACACCGAGAAGGCGTTCCTTCGCTCCTGGATCGACGAGACCTATCTCTGGTACCGGGACGTCGAGGCGCTGCCGGCCGCGACACTCGACCGCACCAACTACGCGACGCCCCTTGACTACTTCAACGCCCTGAAGACGCCGCTGCTCGATTCGCAAGGCGAGGCCAAGGACAAGTTCCACTTCACCTACGACACGCCGACGTGGGACAACCTGTCGCTCGCCGGCGTCTCCTACGGCTACGATTTCGAGGTGGCCCTCCTGTCTGCGACACCGCCGCGCAGCGCGATCGTCGCCTACACCGACGACGGCGCCGCCACGGGACAAGGCAGCATCGCGCGCGGGGCGACGATCAAGACCGTCGACGGTGTCGATCTCGCCAGCGGCAGCGACGTCGCGACCCTCAACGCCGGCTTGTTCCCGACCGTCGCCGGCACGCACACCCTGGTGGTCCAGGACCCTGGCAGCACGACGACGCGGACCGTGCAGGTGAACGCCGTGGCGGTGACCGAGCACCCCGTGCAGAACGTCAAGACCCTGACGACGCCGACCGGCACCGTCGGCTACATGCTTTTCAACGACCACATCGCGACGGCCGAACCGGCGCTGATCGCCGCCGTCACCCAGCTCAAGGCCGCCGCCGTCACCGACCTCGTCCTCGACATGCGCTACAACGGCGGCGGCTATCTGGACATCGCCTCCGACCTCGCCTACATGATCGCCGGGCCGACCAACACCAGCGGCAAGTTCTTCGAGCGCGAGGCCTACAACGACAAGAATCCGTTCGGCTTCACCACCGCCCAGACCACGACCGACTTCCACTCGACGGCGCAGGGTTTCTCGACGACGCCGGCCGGGACGGCGCTGCCGACGCTGGGGCTCAACCGGGTCTTCGTGCTGACATCGGCCAACACGTGCTCGGCCAGCGAGGCCGTCGTGAACGGGCTGCGCGGCGCGGGCGTGACGGTCAATCTCATCGGTGCCACGACCTGCGGCAAGCCCTACGGCTTCTTCCCGCAGGACAACTGCGGCACGACCTATTTCTCGATCCAGTTCCAGGGCGTGAACAACTTGAATTTCGGCAACTATCCCGACGGCTTCGCGCCGACCTGCACGGCGGCCGACGACTTCACGCACGCGCTCGGCGATCCGCTCGAGACGCAACTGAACGTCGCGCTGGGCCTCCGGTCGTCGGGCAACTGCACGCCGCTGGTCGGCTCGGCGGCTCGCACGCTGGCGGTCGCCGGAACCGGAACCTCCGAGGCGCGGCCGATGCTGGTGAGGAACGCCTTCCGCGAGAACCGGATCCTGCGCAAGCCCTGACGTTCGACCGGGCTCAAGCCCGCCGGTATCTCGCCTCGAGATGCCGGCGGAAGTGCAGCGGATTCAGCGTTTCGCCACTGGCACGAACCGCCAGTTCCGGGGTCGACCAGCGGCTCGCCTGGAGCCAGATGCGCTCGCGCAGCCAGTCGAAGATCGGCGCGAAGTTGCCGGCGGCGATCTCGGCATCGAGATCGGGATGCTCCCGCCTGATCGATGCGAACCATTGCGCCGCGTACATCGCGCCCAGCGTGTAGCAGGGGAAGTAGCCGATCAGCCCGGCGCCCCAGTGGACATCCTGCATGCAGCCGTTGCGGAAGTCGCCGCGCGAATCGACGCCGAGCAGCGCGTCCATCTGCGCGTCCCAGATGGCGGGGATGTCGTCCACCTCGATGTCGCCGTCGATCAACCGCTTCTCGATGTCGTAGCGCAGCAGCACGTGCGCCGGATAGGTCAGCTCGTCGGCCTCGACGCGGATCAGGCCGGGACGGACGCGCGTCTGCAGGCGATGCAGGTTGCCGGGCTCGAAGGCCGGCTGGTCGCCGAACCGCTGGCGCAGCAGCGGCGCGACATGCCCTGAGAAGCCCGCACTCCTGCCGAGCTGCATCTCGAACGCCAGGCTCTGGCTTTCGTGGATCGCCATCGAGCGGGCCCGGGCGACAGGTTGGCCGAGCAGCGCGCGCGGCAGGTTCTGCTCGTAGCGCGCATGGCCGGTCTCGTGGACCGTGCTCATGAGGCTCTTGATGACGTCGTCTTCCCGGTAGCGCGTCGTCAGGCGGGTGTCCTCGGGAACACCGCCGCTGAACGGATGCGCGCTTTCATCGAGCCGGCCCGCTTCGAAGTCGAAGCCGAGCAGACGCATCGCGTCGTGGCTCAAGGCACGTTGCGCAGCGACCGGGAACGGCCCGACGGGCTCGGCCAGCCGCTGGCCGGCCTGCGCGTCGCGCGCCTCGCGAACCAGTGCCGGCAGCCATGCCTGCATGTCGCCGAACACCCGGTCTACCTCCGCCGAGGTCGCGCCCGGCTCGAACTGATCCATCAGGGCGTCGTACGGCGCCAGCCCGCTGGCCTGAGACAGGTGCTGCGATTCCTCGCGGGCGAGGCGCACCACGTCGCGCAGGTTCGGCACGAAGCCGGCCCAGTCGTTGGCCGCGCGTTGCGTGCGCCACGCATGCTCGCAGCGCGAGGTCGCCTGCGACTTGGCTTCGACCAGGGTGCCGGGCACCGCGTTGGCGCTTTGCCAGCTGCGCCGCATCTCGTGCAGGTTGGCCTGCGCAGCCGCGTCGAGCGGCTCGTCGTCGGCTTGCGCCAGCAACGTGCCGAGCCGTGGCTCGGTACGGAACTGATGCAGCAACGAATCCATCTCGGCGAGCGCGTCGGCCCGCGCGTCGTTGCCCTTGCTCGGCATCATCGCCGACTGGTCCCACATGGCGATGGCCTGGAGATGGCCGAGGCGGTGCAGCCGCGTCCAGGTGCGCGTGAGTTCGTCGTAGGCGGGTGCGGGCATCGGCTTTCCTTCCTGGGTTCTCGTCTCGATCGATCACTGGACGAAGCGGCCGGGCCACAGCCAGAGCGCGCCCGCCGTCATGATGACGTAGCGGCCGAACTTGCCGATCGCCATGTAGGCAGCGCAGCGCAGGAACGGCAGCTGCAGCCAGCCGGCGACAGCGCAGAGCGGATCGCCGACGATCGGCAGCCAGGAGAGGAGGCATGCCTTCGGCCCGAAGCGCCGCAACCAACGCAGCGCGCGGCCCTCGGCCTGCCTGTGGGTCGCGTGTTCGTAGGCGCGCTCGGCGCCGTAGCCCATCCACCAGGTGAGCGCGCCGCCGAGCGTCGAGCCGACGGTGGCGACCACGACCGCCGGCCAGAACATGTCGGGGTTGAGCTTCACCAGCCCGAACACCACGGGTTCCGACGCGAGCGGCACCAGCGTGGCGGCGATGAAGGCGATGACGAAGACCGTCGACAGGCCGATCTGCGGCAACGCCAGCACACGCAACAACCAGTCGAGCCATGGATCCATCGGCGCCGATTATCGACAGCGCCCGATCGGGGTCCCGATACCGGAAACGCGTGCGACGCCGCCGCTATACTCCTGCCTCGTTTTTCAGCAGCCCGCTCCTCCGCCCTCCCATGCGCATCGGCCACATCACGCTGGCGAACCGTCTGTTCGCCGCGCCGATGGCAGGGGTCACCGACCGGCCGTTCCGCCAGCTGTGCAAGCGGCTGGGCGCCGGCTATGCGGTGAGCGAGATGGTGACGTCCCGCAAGGACCTGTGGGCGAG
>CAZZVH010000018.1:0-18319 GCA_964657365.1 uncultured Burkholderiaceae bacterium | reverse complement strand
CGATGACGAATCCCCTGCAAAGCACCATCGATCTCGCATGGGAAAGCCGTGCCGCGATCGATTCCACCAACAGCCCGGAGATCCGTGCCGCGGTCGACGAGGTCATCGCCGGCCTCGACGCCGGCACGATCCGGGTCGCCGAGCGGCACGGCGTCGGCGAGTGGACGGTCAACCAGTGGGTCAAGAAGGCCGTGCTGCTGAGCTTTCGGCTGTACGACAACCGGCCGATGCACGCCGGCGACCTGGCGTTCTACGACAAGGTGCCGACCAAGTTCGAGGGCATGGGCGAAGCCGCGATGCGGGCCGCCGGCGTCCGGGTCGTGCCGCCCGCGGTCGCCCGGCGCGGCTCGTACATGGCGAAGAACGTCGTCCTGATGCCGAGCTACGTCAACATCGGCGCCTACGTCGACGAGGGCACGATGGTCGACACCTGGACCACCGTCGGCTCGTGCGCGCAGATCGGCAAGAACGTGCACCTCTCGGGCGGCGTCGGCATCGGCGGCGTGCTCGAGCCGATGCAGGCCAACCCGACCATCATCGAGGACAACTGCTTCATCGGCGCACGCTCCGAGATCGTCGAGGGCGTGATCGTCGAGGAGAACTCGGTCGTGTCGATGGGCGTCTACATCAGCCAGAGCACCAGGATCTACGACCGCGCCACAGGCACCGTGACCTACGGCAGGATCCCGTCGGGCTCGGTCGTCGTCAGCGGCAACCTGCCCGCGGCCGACGGCAGCCACAGCCTCTACTGCGCGGTCATCGTCAAGCGCGTCGATGCGCAGACGCGTGCCAAGACGAGCGTCAACGAATTGCTGCGAAGCTGAAGGACACACCATGAGGTCATACCGATGAGTAGCGGAAACATGGAGCGCGTGCTCCGGCTGATGTCGGAAAAGGGCGCATCCGACGTCTACCTCTCGGCCAGTTCGCCGATCCTGATCAAGATCAACGGCCAGCTGCTGCAGCTGTCCGACCAGCCGCTCACGCACACCCAGCCGCGCCAGCTGCTGGCCGAGCTGCTCACGCCGAGCCAGCTCGAGGAGCTCGAGGACACCGGCGAGCTGAACGTCGGCGTCGGCATCTCCGGCGTCGGCAGCTTCCGCCTTTCCGGCTTCAAGCAGCGCGGCACGATCGCGGCGGTGTTCCGCTGCATCCCGTTCGAGATCCCCTCGCTCGAGAGCCTCAACGTCCCGCCGATCCTCAACACGCTGGTGCTCGAGAAGCGCGGCCTGATCCTGATGGTGGGCGCCACCGGCGCCGGCAAGAGCACGACGCTCGCGTCCATGCTGGAGCAGCGCAACCAGCAGATGGCCGGACACATCCTCACCATCGAGGATCCGATCGAGTTCCTGTTCAACAACAAGAAGTCGGTGGTCAACCAGCGCGAGGTCGGCCGCGACACGCAGTCGCTGCAGGTCGGCCTGAAGACGGCGCTGCGCCAGGCGCCCGACCTGATCATGATCGGCGAGATCCGCGACCGCGAGACCATGACCGCCGCCATCTCGTACGCGCTGTCCGGCCACCTCGTGCTGTCGACGCTGCACGCCAACAACAGCTACCACGCGCTCGGCCGGATCCTCTCCTTCTACGCACCGGAAGCGCGCCCCGCCCTGCTGGCCGACCTGGCCGCGGGCCTGCGCGCCATCGTCTCGCAGCGCCTCGTGCGCAGCGTCGCCGGCGGCCGGATGCCGGCGGTCGAGGTGCTGCTCAACACCAAGCTGATCCAGGAGCTGATCGAGCGCGGCGACTTCAGCGGCGTCAAGGAGGCGATGGAGAAGTCGATGGCCGAAGGCTCGCAGAGCTTCGAGCAGGACCTGGCCCGCATGATCAACACCAACGTGATCACGCGCGACGAAGGCCTGGCCTACGCCGATTCGCCCACCAACCTCATGTGGCGCCTGCAGAACGACATGTCGCCGGTCTCGCGGATCGTGCCGAAGAAGGACGACAACGACGACCAGCCGAGCTTCACCGAGATCACGATCGACGTGCGGCCCGAGGAAACGGCGACGCTGTCGCCGAACCTGCGCCGGTTCTGATCCGCCGGCGATGTCGGCGACGCGCGCGCTCGCGGAAGCGCTGATCGGCCGCCGCTCGGTGACGCCCGACGATGGCGGCTGCCAGGCGCTGATCGTCGAGCGCCTCCGGCGGGCCGGCTTCGAATGCACGACGCTGCCCTTCGGCGACGACAAGGCCCGCGTCGTCAACCTCTGGGCCGAGCGGCCCGGACGTCGCGCCGACGGCAAGCGCCTGGTCTTCGCCGGCCACACCGACGTCGTGCCCACCGGGCCGCTGACCGCCTGGACCAGCGACCCGTTCCTGCCGACCGAGCGCGACGGCAAGCTCTACGGCCGCGGCGCGGCCGACATGAAGAGCTCGATCGCCGCGATGGTCGTGGCGGCCGAGGAATTCGTGGCCGCGTCGCCCGAGCACGGCGGCAGTGTCGCCTTCCTGATCACGAGCGACGAGGAAGGCCCGTCCGTCAACGGCACCACCCGCGTCTGCGACTGGCTCGTCGAACGCGGCACCCGCCTCGACTACTGCATCGTCGGCGAGCCGACCTCCGTCGACCGCATCGGCGACATGATCAAGAACGGCCGGCGCGGCACGCTCACCGGCAAGCTGCGGATCATCGGCGTGCAGGGCCACATCGCCTACCCGCATCTCGCCGTCAACCCGATCCATCTCGCCGCTCCGCTGCTCGCCGAGCTGGCGGGCGTCACCTGGGACGGCGGCAACGCGCACTTCCAGCCGACGTCGTGGCAGATGTCGAACATCCACGCCGGCACCGGCGCGGGCAACGTGATCCCGGGCGACGTCGTCGTCGATTTCAACTTCCGCTTCAGCACCGAGTCGACGCCGGAATCGCTCGAGGCGCGGCTGAGCGGGATCGTCGAGAAGCACGTCGCCTCGTACGAGCTGGCGTGGACGCTCGGCGGCGAGCCGTTCCTCACGCCGACCGGTGCGCTCAGCGAGGCCGTGACCGCATCGATCCTCGACCACGCTGGTCTCGACTGCACGCTGTCGACCACGGGCGGCACCTCGGACGGCCGCTTCATCAAGCGGATCTGCGCCGAGGTGGTCGAGTTCGGCCCGGTCAACGCCAGCATCCACAAGATCGACGAATGCATCGACATCGCCGCCTTCGACGTGCTCAAGAACGTCTACCGCGGCGCCCTCGAGCGGTTGCTCGCATGACGCTGGTCGAGCTGGTGCAGGCGCAGAGCGACCGGCTGAAGCAGGCGGGCGTCTCGTTCGGCCACGGCACCGGCAACGCCTTCGACGAGGCCGCCTGGCTGGTGACCTGGGCCGTGGGCCTGCCGCTCGACGCGCTCGAGACTCGCGGCGCCCGCGAGATCCCGGCCGACGACGCGGCCAAGGCCGAGGCCCTGGTCGGCCGCCGGATCGAGACGCGCCAGCCGGCCGCCTATCTCACCGGCGAAGCCTGGCTCCAGAACGTGCCGTTCACGATCGACAAGCGCTCGATCGTGCCGCGTTCCTACATCGCCGAGTTGCTGGTCGATGCCGAGGAGACCGGCACGCTCGACGCCTGGCTCTCCGACACGACGCACCGCGTGCTCGACCTCTGCACCGGCAACGGCAGCCTCGCCGTGATCGCGGCGATGGCCTATCCGGAGATCGTCGTCGAGGCGGCCGACATCAGCCTGCCCGCGCTCGAGCTCGCCCGCATCAACGTCGCACGCCACGACCTCGGCAAGCGCATCCGCGTGATCGAGTCCGATCTGTTCGTCGCGCTGCGCGGGCCCTACGACCTGATCCTCTGCAACCCGCCCTACGTGACGGACGCCAGCATGGCCGGCCTGCCCGCCGAGTACCGCGCCGAGCCGGCCCTGGCGCTGGCAGGTGGCGCCGACGGCATGGACCTGATCCGCCGCGTCGTCGCCGACGCCCCCGCGCACATGACGGCCGATGCGGTGCTGGTGATCGAGGTGGGTCACGAGCGCGACCGCTTCGAGGCCGCGTTTCCACGCCTCGAATGCGCCTGGCTCGAGACCAGCGGCGGCGACGATTGCGTCGTTCTCGTCGAAAGACGCAGCCTGTCTCGGTGAAAACCCGCGGCATGGGCGAAAATCGTTCATGCTCGTTCTCAGCCAACTCTCGCTTCGCCGCGGCGTCAAGCTCGTCCTCGACCGCACCACCGTCACGGTGAACCCCGGCGAGAAGGTCGGCCTGGTCGGCCGCAACGGCGCCGGCAAGTCGTCGCTCTTCTCTCTGTTCGCCGGGCGGCTGACGGCGGACGCGGGCGACTTCTCGCTGCCCGCCCGCTGGCGCGTCGCCGAAGTGGCGCAGGACATGCCCGAGACCGAGGACGGTGCCACCGACTTCGTCCTCTCCGGCGACACGCGCCTCGCCGAAGCCAACGCCGCGCTCGTGCGCGCCGAAGACAGCGGCGACGGCACCGCGATGGCCGAGGCGCACCACGCCATCAGCGACGCCGGCGGTTTCGACGCCGCACCCCGCGCCCAGGCCATGCTGATGGGCCTCGGCTTCAAGACCGCCGAGCTCGACGCGCCGGTCAACAGCTTCTCCGGCGGCTGGCGGATGCGCCTGCAGCTGGCTCGCGCCCTGATGTGCCCGGCCGACCTGATGCTGCTCGACGAGCCGACCAACCACCTCGACCTCGACGCGCTGGTCTGGCTCGAGGCCTGGCTGAAGCGCTACCAGGGCACGATGATCGTCATCAGCCACGACCGCGAGTTCCTCGATGCCGTCACCAACGTCACGATCCATCTCGACGAGGCCAAGCTGCTTCGCTACACCGGCAACTACACGGCGTTCGAGGAGATGCGGGCGATCCGCCTGACGCAGGCGACGCAGAGCTACGAGAAGCAGAAGGAGCGCATGGCGCACCTGCAGAAGTTCATCGACCGCTTCAAGGCCAAGGCCAGCAAGGCGAAGCAGGCGCAGAGCCGGGTCAAGGCGCTGGCGAGGATGGAGAAGCTCGCGCCCGTGCTCACCAGCTCCGATTTCCAGTTCGAGTTCCGCGAACCGGTGAGCCTGCCGAACCCGATGCTCGCGTTCTCGGGCGTGGCCTGCGGCTATCCGGCGGCCTCGGTCGAGCACGACGACGAGATGCCCGATGGCATGGCTGCCGCGCATCCGCACGCGGTGCCGGCGGGCTCGGGCGCCAAACGCATCGTCGAAGACATCAACCGCTCCGTGCTCGCCGGGCAGCGCATCGGCATCCTCGGCGCCAATGGCCAGGGCAAGTCGACGGTGGTCAAGACGATCGCCGGCGACCTGGTGCCGCTCGCCGGGGAGATCGTCTCGGGCAAGGGCCTGAAGATCGGCTATTTCGCTCAACAGGAGCTCGACGTGCTGTCGCCGGCCGACGGCCCGCTCATGCACATGGTGCGGCTGGCCCGCGACGTCGGGCCGCCTGGCCGGGAGCAGGAGCTGCGCGACTTCCTCGGCTCGTTCCGGTTCGTCGGCGAGATGGCGCAGCAGCCGGTCGGCACGCTCTCCGGCGGCGAGAAGGCCCGCCTCGTGCTCGCGATGCTCGTGTGGCAGCGCCCCAACCTGCTGCTGCTCGACGAGCCGACCAACCATCTCGACCTGACGACCCGCGAGGCGCTCAGCATGGCGCTCAACGAGTTCGAGGGCACGGTCATGCTGGTGAGCCACGACCGGGCGCTGCTGCGCGAGGTCTGCGACGAGTTCTGGCTGGTGACCGCCGGCGCGATCAAGCCGTTCGACGGCGACCTCGACGACTATCAGCGCTGGCTGCTCGATCAATCGAAGGCCGCCGCCAAGGCGAGCAAGGCACAAGCCCAGGCCCCGGCGGCGAAGCCGGCGCCTGCCGCGCGGACGGCACCGAAAGGCGACGCCGCCAAGCCGCTGCGCAAGGAGCTGGCGCAGATCGACAACCGCCTCGGCGTGCTCTTCGCCGAGCGCGACAGCGTCGAGAAGTCGGTTTCGGACGGCCATGCCGACCCGGCCGCGATCGCCGTTGCCGGCCGCCGGTTGAAGGCCGTGGCCGAGCAGATCGACACGCTCGAGGCGCGCTGGCTGGAGCTCAGCACGGAACTGGACCGGATCGCCGAGTCGGTCGGCTGACGGCCGAGCCAGGGCGTGGCTGGCGGCCCGCCGTCGCCTCCACGGTCGATGCCGCTTTTATGTTGTGCACAATTTAATTGCGTGCTACTATACGGTCATGTCGACGTCGCACTCATCGTCTCGCGTCAATCGTCTCGCGCTCGATGCGCAGCTCTGCTTCGCGCTCTACGCCACCTCCATGGCGATGACGAAGCGCTACAAGCCGCTGCTCGCACCGCTCGGGCTGACGTATCCGCAGTACCTCGTCATGCTGGTGCTGTGGGAGGGCGACGGCATCGCCGTGTCCCAGCTCGGCGAGCGCCTGCAGCTCGACTCCGGAACGCTGACTCCGCTGCTGAAGCGGCTCCAGGCCGCCGGCCTCCTGGCGCGCCAGCGCGACGTGGGCGACGAGCGCCGTGTCCTGCTCCTGCTCACGCCGGCCGGGCGCGCGTTGCGCAGCCGCGCGGCGGCGGTTCCCGTGGCCATCGGCAAGGCGGTCGGCTGCGACCTCGACGAGCTGTCCCGCCTCACCACGCGCCTGCACCGGCTGCGCCGAGACATCGATGTTTTCTCCCCGCGCGCCGCCTGACGCCGCGCCTTCCTCACTCCCCTCCATCAGGAAAGACAGACCATGTCCCTCGACAAGATCCTCTACACCGCGCACGCCACCTCCAGCGGCGGCCGCGACGGCAGCTCCAGGTCCGACGACGGCGTGCTCGACGTCAAGCTGACGACGCCCAAGGGCCTGGGCGGCAACGGCGCGACCGGCACCAACCCCGAGCAGCTGTTCGCTGCCGGCTATTCGGCCTGCTTCCTCGGCGCGATGAAGCACGTCGCCTCGACGCAGAAGATCGCGCTGCCGGCCGACACCTCGATCGCCGCCGATGTCGGCATCGGCCCGATCCCGCAGGGCTTCAGCATCCAGGTGGCGTTGCACGTCACGGTGCCGGGCATGGACAAGGCCGCGGCGCAGAAGCTGGTCGACGCGGCGCACCAGGTCTGCCCGTATTCGAACGCCACGCGCGGCAACATCGACGTCACGCTCCAGGTGGTCTGAGCGATTCCATCAGGTCGAGGATCATGGCGATGCGCGCCTTGACGGGCGTCAGGTCGCCGGCCGAGAAAATGGCCGACGCCTGATCGTCCGGCGCGTCGCCGAGGATCGCACCGTCGAGGCAGCGGCTGCTGCGCGAGGCGACCACGCCCTGCGCTGCTGCCGCAACCAGCGCAGCGGCCAGCCGGCGATGCACCGTGCCGTTGCCGGTCGCGGCGACGACGATGCCTCGCACGCCCGCCGCCGCCAGCGCCTCGACGGCCCGTCCGTCGGCACCGGCATCGCTCGTGACGATCTCGACCCATGGCCAGCTCGCCGGGTCGGCCGGCAGCGTGTCGAGGTCGATCGCCGGCGCGACTGCGACAGGCTCGCGCTCGAGCCGGACGACGCCGTCGACGACGTGGCCGAGAGCGCCTCGCTCTCCGGACGAGAAGGCGTCGAGCCGTTGCGGATGGACCTTGCGGACGTCGCGGGCCCCATGGATCCCGCCGGCGAAGACGACCACCACGCCGGCAATCCCGGCGCCTCCGGCACTGCCACCTTGCGCGGCGACGGCCAGCGCGTCGGACAGATTGCGCGGCCCGTCGGCCTCGCTTGCGCTCGCGGGCCGCATCGCACCGGTCAGCACGACCGGCTTGGCCGTGGCGACGACTCGCGAGAGGAAGTACGCCGTCTCCTCCATCGTGTCGGTGCCATGGGTCACGACGACCCCGGCCACCTCCGGCCGGGCGACATGGTGCGCGACGCGAACGGCCAATCGCCGCCAGGTCGCGAAATCCATGTCCTTGCTGTCGAGCTGCGCGACCTGCTCGCTCTCGACGGCGACGCCGGGCGGCGGCAGCGCGGCGACCAGGGTGTCGACGCCGACCTGTGCCGCCACGTAGCGCAGGTGCTCGCCCGGATCCGCCGCGAGGCCGGCGATGGTGCCGCCGGTCCCCAGGACGACGACGATTCGCTCTTTTCTTTGCATAATTCCGGCAACTGGATGAAAATACAGGGCTGGATGGATCTTCAGCGAACCCAGATCTCCACAGAACAATCCCGATGCGCGAGATGCCAATGCACGACAGCCCCAAGCTCACCGACCGCCAGCAACAGGTCCTCGATCTCGTCCAGAGCGCGATCGAGCGCACCGGTGCGCCGCCCACCCGCGCCGAGATCGCCAACGAGCTCGGCTTCAAGTCCGCCAACGCGGCCGAGGAGCATCTCCAGGCACTGGCGCGCAAGGGCGTCATCGAGCTCATCGGCGGCACGTCGCGCGGCATCCGTCTTCAGTCTGACACACTGCGCGCCCTGCACCAAGCGCGCGGCAAGCAGTTCTCCCTGCCCTTGCCCAGCCTCGCGCAGTTGTCGTTGCCGCTGATCGGCCGCGTCGCGGCGGGTCACCCCATCCTCGCGCAGGAACACGTCGATCGCACTTTCCTCATGGAAGCCAGCATGTTCGCGCGCCGGCCCGACTACCTGCTGAAGGTCCGCGGCATGAGCATGAAAGACGCCGGCATCATGGACGGCGACCTGCTCGCCGTGCAGAAGGCGAGCGAGGCCAAGAACGGCCAGATCGTCGTCGCCCGCCTCGGCGACGAGGTCACCGTCAAGCGATTCAAGCGCACGCGCGGAACCATCGAGCTGCTGCCGGAGAACGACGCGTTCCAGCCCATCGTCGTCGGCCCGGAAGACGCGTTCGAGATCGAGGGCCTGGCGGTCGGCCTCATCCGCGACAACATGCTGATGTAGGCAATCGCGGCAGCTCGCCATGGTCATCAAGTCACCCAAGGCGGCGAGCCCGGCCGAGTGCGCCAGGCTGGAGCAATTGCCCAACATCGGCCCCTCCCTGGCTGCCGACCTGCGCCTGATCGGCATCGAGCGTCCGTCCGACCTCAGCGACAAGGACGCCTACAAGCTCTATCGCTCGCTCTGCGAGAAGACCGGCCAGCGCCACGACCCGTGCGTGCTCGACACCTTCATGGCCGCCACCGATTTCATGCGCGGCGCGCCCGCAGCGCCCTGGTGGGCCTACACGGCAGAACGCAAGGCCACGTTCGGCGCCATCTGACCCCGGGCCGTCGCAGGCCCGACAACTGGGCTCCCGGAACCGCGCTTTTCGCGGCATCGTCATGGTGGGCGGCTACAACAATGGGCGACTCGGCATCCAGCCGGGTCCCATCGTCGTCATGCCCCTTCCCCGGTTACGCAGCCTGTTCAGCTCGTTCGTGCCATCGACGCACGAGAGCACGACATCGAAGCGCATCGAAAGCTGCCCGCCCCTGGCCCATGCCCGCGGCAACCGCTGGATGGCACGTTTCGGCCGCCGGGACGTCCTGCCCGCCGCCCGCCTGGAATTCGCCGACGCGCTGTTCGACGTGCGCAGCCCGGCTGCCTACGACCTGCTCTCGCGGATCGCCGTCGCCCGCTCGCTGCACGAGCTCTGGCACTTCCGGGAGGAGGTGTTCAGCCTGGTCTCGCGCCGCCACACGCAGGACGAGGCCGTCAACCGGCTGGCCTCGCTGAACCGCCACTTCGTGCGCGGCAACCGACTCTCGCCAGCCCCGCTGCGCGACGCCCGGCGCGTCTGAGCGCACCGGCCGGCGCTCAGGCGCCGAGGTAGTCGCCCTTGCCGATCTCGACGCCGTTGTGGCGCAGCAGCGCGTAGACGGTCGTCACGTGGAAGAAGAAGTTCGGCAGCACCGCGTGCTTCAGGTAGGCCTCGCCCGTCATCGTCACCGGGCCGCTGGCGCGCTTGATGGTGATCTCCTTGGCGTCGCTGCCGTCGATGGCGTCCGCGGGCACCGACTGGATGAAGGCGATCGTCTTGGAGATGCGCTCGCGCAGGTCGGCCATCGTCTTCTCGTCGTCCGCGAACTTCGGCGCCTCGAGGCCCGAGAGCCGCGCGACGCAGAACTTGACGGCGTCGCAGGCGATCTGCACCTGCTGCGGAAAGGCCAGCATGTCGGGCGCCAGGCGCGACTGCAGATAGACCGTGGTCTCGAACTTCTTCTCGGTGGCGTGGGCCTCCGCCTTGTCGAACCAGACCGTCATGTTGCCGAGCATGCGGACGAAGATGGGCACGCTGGCCGAATACATGGAGATCGACATCGAGGTTTCCTTGTTGACGAGCCGCCGATGCTACTCGCGGCCAGCGCTGGCGTGCACAATCGGCTGGCGAGCCATCGGGCACGCATCGTCACCGGTCCAGCCCCGTGAACATCATCATCCTCGACGACTACCAGGATGCCGTGCGCAAGCTCAAGTGCGCATCGATCCTCGAGCAGCTCAACGCCAAGGTCTTCACCAACACGGTCAAGGGCATCGGCCAGCTCTCGGTGCGCCTGCGCGATGCCGAGGTGCTGGTGCTGATCCGCGAGCGCACCCAGTTCCCCAGGCAGCTGCTCGAGAAGCTGCCCAGGCTCAAGCTGATCTCGCAGACCGGCAAGGTCGGCGCGCACGTCGACGTCGAGACCTGCACTCGCCTGGGCATCGCCGTCGCCGAGGGCGTCGGCTCGCCGGTCGCACCCGCCGAGCTGACCTGGGCGCTCATCATGGCGGCGATGCGCCGGCTGCCTCAGTACATCGGCAATCTCAAGCACGGCGCGTGGCAGCAGTCGGGCCTCAAGGCGGCGTCGATGCCGCCGAACTTCGGCCTCGGCATGGTGTTGAAGGGGCGCACGCTGGGCATCTGGGGCTTCGGCAAGATCGGCCAGCTGGTCGCCGGCTACGGCAAGGCCTTCGGCATGGACGTGCTGGTCTGGGGCCGCGAAGGCTCGCGCGCCCTGGCCGTCCGCGCGGGCTACGCGGCCGCAGGCACGCAGGAAGAATTCTTCGAGCGCAGCGACGTCCTGACGCTGCATCTGCGCCTCAACGACGCGACCCGCGGCATCGTCAAGCTCGACGCCCTCTCGCGCATGAAGCCGACCTCGCTGATCGTCAACACGTCGCGCGCCGAGCTCATCGAAGACGGCGCGCTGGTCTCGGCGCTGAACCGCGGTCGCCCCGGCATGGCAGCGGTCGACGTCTTCGAGAGCGAGCCGATCCTCCAGGGGCACCCGCTGCTGCGCCTGGAGAACGCGATCTGCACGCCGCACATCGGCTACGTCGAGCAGGACAGCTACGAGCTGTATTTCGAGGCCGCCTTCGCGAACGTCGTCAACTTCATCGGCGGCACGCCCACGCACATCGTCAACCCCGACGCGCTCAAGGTGCATCGGTGAGCATGGCATGACGTCGGCGCCCGGCGACGACACGCCGGAGCCGACGCCTGCGCTGTCCGTGGAGACGGCCGTCTTCGCAGAAACGACGGAATCGCTCGATCCGCCGAGCGAGCGGCCGCAGTCGAAGACCGAGTTGTTCCTCACCTTCAACGCGCTGGCGCTCCAGGGCTTCGGCGGCGTCCTCGCGGTGGCGCAGCGCGAGCTGGTCGAGAACAAGCGCTGGATGACGAAGAACGAGTTCGTCGAGATGCTCGCGATCGGCCAGGTGCTGCCCGGCCCCAACGTCGTCAACATCGCCCTGATGTTCGGCGACCGCTTCTTCGGCCTGCGCGGCGCCTTCGCGGCACTCGCCGGCATGCTCGCCGTGCCGCTCGTCATCGTCCTGTGCCTGACTGCCGCCTACGCTGAGTTCTCGCGCATCGCGATGGTCTCCGGCGCACTGCGCGGAATGGGTGCGGTGGCCGCGGGCCTCATCCTGTCGACGGCGTTCAAGCTCATGGGCACGCTGCGGACCAACCGGCTCGGCCTGCCGACGGCCGCCCTGTTCGCGGCGCTCACCGTCGTCATGGTCGCCTGGCTGCGCTGGCCGCTGATCTGGGTCGTCGTCGGCCTCGGCTCGGTCGGCATCGTTCTGGCCTGGAGACGCCTGCAATGAGCGGCATGCTGCACGCGCAGCTCGGGGCGGCCGACCTGCTCGGCCTGTTCGGCCACTTCCTGATGCTGAGCCTGCTCGCGGTCGGCGGCGCCATCACGACCGCACCCGACATGCACCGCTACGTGGTCGACGAGCACCACTGGCTGGTCGATGCCCAGTTCAGCGCCTCGATCGCGATCGCCCAAGCCGCACCGGGGCCGAACGTGCTGTTCGTCGCCGCGATCGGCTGGAACGTCGCCGGCCCGCTCGGCGCGACGGCGACGATGATCGGCACGCTGCTGCCGTCGACGATCCTGACGCTGTTCGTGAGCCGATGGGGCCTGCGCCGGCGAGAGACGCGCGGCCTGCGCGCCTTCACGACTGGCATGACGCCGCTGACGATCGGCCTGCTGGTGGCCACCGGCTGGGTCCTGGCCGTGCCGTACGTCGTCGACGGGCCGCAACGGCTCGGCGCGATCGCGCTCGTCGCCTTCGTGTTCGTCGTCATGTCCCGCACCCGCATCAGCCCGATGTGGCTGGTCGCGATCGGCGCCGCCGTCGGGGCGATGGGCTGGGTGTGAACCGGTGAGCTCCGACCGGGCCGGCTAGCGCGTTCCGAACAGCCGGTCGCCCGCGTCTCCGAGGCCGGGAATGATGTAGCCGTTCTCGTTGAGGTGGCTGTCGACGGCCGCCGCCCAGCAGCGCACATCGGGATGCGCCGCCTGCAGCGCGGCAACGCCCTCGGGCGCCGCGACCAGCACCAGGGCCCGGATGTCGGTGCAGCCCCTCGACTTGAGCAGCGCGATCGCCGAGTTCATCGAGCCCCCGGTCGCCAGCATCGGGTCGAGCACGATCGCCGTGCGCGCGTCGAGGTCGCTGGCCAGGCGGTCGACGTACGGTTCCGGCATCAGCGTCGCGTGGTTGCGGGCGATGCCGACGACACTGACCTTGGCGTTCGGGATCGTGTCGAGCACGCCGTCGAGCATGCCGAGGCCGGCGCGCAGGATGGGCACCAGGGTCACCTTCTTGCCGCTGATGCGCTCGACCGTCACTTCGCCGGCCCAGCCGGTGACCGTGGTCGGCTCGAGCGGAAAGTCGGAGGTCGCCTCGTAGGCGAGCAGCCGGCCGAGCTCCGAGGTGATCTCTCGAAAGCTCTTGGTCGACAGCGTCGCCGAGCGGAGCAGCCCGACCTTGTGGCGGACCAGCGGATGGCGCAGCTCGATCACCGGCATGCGGAGTTCCTCGTGTTAGCGGGAGCCGGCGAGACGTTGCCGCGCCGCTTCGTACAGACACACGCCGCTCGCCACCGAGACATTGAGGCTCTCTACGGCGCCCAGCATGGGCAGGTAGACAAGCTCGTCGCAGGTCTTCGCGGTGAGCTGGCGCATGCCGGAGCCCTCGGCGCCGAACACGAGCGCGAGCGGCCCGGACAGGTCGAGTGCGTAGACCGAGCGCGGCGCGTTCTCGGCGGTGCCGACGACGCGGATGTCGCGCTCCTTGAGCTCGTTCAGCGTCCGCGCGAGGTTGGTCACCATGAAGTACGGCACCGTCTCGGCGGCGCCGCTCGCCACCTTCGCCACTGTCGCGTTGATGCCGACGGCATGGTCCTTCGGCGCGACCACGGCGTGCGCGCCGGCGCCGTCGGCCACGCGCAGGCAGGCGCCGAGGTTGTGCGGGTCGGTGATGCCGTCGAGCACGAGCACCAGCGGCGGCCCGCTGACGGCGTCGAGCGTGTCGTCGAGCGAGGTGGAGCGCGCCAGCGGCTCGACCCGCGCGACCACGCCCTGGTGCCGATGCGAGCCCGCCATCTGCGCCAGCCGCTGGTCGTTGCTCTCGACCAGCTTGACGCCGGCCTCGGTCGCTTTCGCGACGAAGGTCTGCATGCGGCCGTCGCGCCGCGACGGATCGAGATGCAGCTCGATCACCGATGTCGGCGCCGTCTTCAGCCGCACGCCGACCGCATGGAAGCCGAACAGGATGCGCTGCGTCATCCGCCGATCGTAGCCGGCCGCTTCAGGCGCTGCCGTGCAGCAGCCAGGCCGCGGCGGCGACGAGACCCAGCAGCACCGGCTGGTGGACCATGTAGAAGGTGAGGCTCCAGCGGCCGAGCGCCGCGAGCGGCGCGGCGCCACGAACGATGGGGCCGGCGAGCAGGTCGCGGCGGTGCGCGATCAGCCAGTCGGTGCCCGCGGCGCCCCACCACATCACGCCGAGCCAGGGCAGCACGGGCACGAAGTCCTCCGTGTAGGGCAGCCGGGTGACGAGCCCCATCCAGTCGGTGGCGCGGGTGTCGAAGAACGGGTCCTGCACGACCCACGGCAGCGCGAGCGCGACGAGGCCGAGCGGCCAGCGCAGCCGGCCCCACGCCGTGGTGAAGCGCACGACGATCAGCATCACGGCGATGCCGTGCAGCACGCCGAAGCTGATGTAGCTCGCGGGGAACATCCACCACGAGCCGAGCGTCACGAGCAGCGCGCAGCCGGCCACCTGCGCCCAGCGCTTCCAGAAGCGCGCGGCCGGCTGGCCCTGGGCGCTGGCGACCGCCTGCCCGGCGCCCGCGCACAGCAGGAACAGCGTGACGATGCAGGCCCGCTGCACCGTCCAGACCGGATCGCGCGAGAAGCCCTGGTGGATGAAGCGGAAGTGGTTCAAGTCGAACGAGAAATGGAAGCCGGCCATCCAGACGATGGCGACGCCGCGCAGCGCGTCGAGACGGTCGAAGCGGCGTGTGCCGACGACAGCTGCGTCCTCGACCGCGACCTTTCTGTCGACGTCGATCGTCATGCCTCGGCCAGGCGCAGGGCCTCCGGCGCGCAGCGGGTCTTGCCGCTCCAGCGCGCGCCGTGCGCCAGCAGCGACGGCCAGCGCGACATCAACGGACGCAACGATGCGGCGACCAGCGGACGCGTCGCGAGAGTCGCGAACGTCGCCGCCAGTCGCAGGCGGCCGGCGAAGCGTCGCCGCCAGATCGCCTCGTAGCGGCGCAGCATGGCCTGTTGCGCGCTGCCGCTCGTCGCACCCGTCAGCGCGCCGCGCATCGGCCCGAGCAGCGAGCCCAGCACGAAGGCCGACTGCAGCGCCATGCTGATGCCTTCGCCGACGATCGGATGCGCCTCGCCCGCGGCGTTGCCGACGCGAAAGACGCCGTCGCCGGCGCCGAGGCGCACGCCGGGGCGGATCGGCCCGGTCGCGAGCCACGGGCCCTCGCGCCGCGCCTCGGCGAGGCCCGCGGCGACGCCGGCGCATTCGCGGCGCAGGATCGCCTCGACGACGTCGCCGGCACGTTCTCCGGGCTGCGCGTCGCGGCTCCTGCCGAGACGGTCGGCGCGGATGCAGCAGGCCAGCGTCGCGACGCCGTCGTCGGCGACGACCGTGCCACCGTAGCCGCCGTCGAAGACGAGCACCGAGAGCAGGTCGGGAGCGATCGCGGTGTCGCGGAAGTTCGCCTTGAAGGCGAACAGGTCGCCCGGCCTGCGCGCTGCGCGACGGACCGCGCGCTCCGACGGCAACGGTTCCCAGGAGCCATGCGCCGCGACCACCAGCGCCGCGTCGAGCCACACCGGTGCGCGTGCCTCGCTGGCGTCGCTCACCGGCTGAACCAGCAGGCGGAACGCGCCGGCCGCTCCCTCGATCGACTGCAGCGACCACGGCTGCAGCAGCGTCACGCCGGCGGCGACGGCTTCGGCGACGAGCAGGCCGTCGAGGTGCTCGCGACCGAGTGCGCGGCCGAAGCGCCGATCACGGCCGGACCCGTTGCGCCGGCGTCCGGATTCGGCCGGCGGGAGGTCGGCGACGAAGCTGTCCGGGCCGTGCAGGAGCGCGACGCGGCGCAGCTCCGCACCGGCCAGGCGATCGAAGGCATCGCCGATGCCGAGGGCATCCAGCAAGGGCAGGTTGCTCGCGGCGATGCACTCGCCGCAGACCTTGCGCCGCGGGAAGCGCTGGCGCTCGATCAAGGCGACCGACCAGCCGGCCCGCGCCAGCAGGATCGCGCTGCTCGCGCCGGCCGGCCCGGCGCCGACGACGACGGCGTCGAAGCGCCGGCCTGCCGCCACGGCGTCGGCAACGGTCATGCGCGCGCTCCCGCCACGGCGCCCGCGCGCGAGCCCATCCGCGCGCCGCAGAAGCAATGCGTGAAGAAGCCGTCGTCGTATTCGTCGAAGCGCCACGGCCCCGCCAGGTCGGGCCAGGCGTCGCTCAGTTCGCGGCCGACGAAGCCGGCGCGCACGCTGAGCACGGCGTCGCGCCGCGTCACCGCGTTGGCGCCGAGGAAGACGACGAGATGGCTGGCGGCCAGCGCGAAGCGGCTGCGCCTCGGCTCGCACGCCACGAGCGCATCGGCGCGGCGGGCGCAGCCGGAGAGCAGCGCAGCCAGCGACGCAGCCTCGAAATGATGCAGGAAGAGGTTGGTGACGACGACGTCCCATCGGGCCTCGTCGGCGACGTCGCCGGCCCAGTCGAGCACGTCGGCGGTGAGCGTCGTCGCGGTCCAGCCGGTGTCGGCGTACGAGGCGATCGTCTCGGCCGTCACGATGGGCTGGCGGTCGAGCAGCGTCAGCTCGACGTTCGGGCCCCAGACGAGACCGCCGCGGCGCGCGACGTCGAGCAGCAGCAGGCCGTCGCCGCAACCGATCTCGAGGATGCGCAGCGAGGCGCGCTGGCGCGCCGGCAGCACGCGGCCGAACGCGCGCACGAGGATCGCCCGCGCGCCCATGAAGGCGTTGACGCGGCGCAGGTCGCGGCGCGAGCGGATCGCCGCCGGATCGTCGGGCGCGAGGTGGTCGAGCGTCTCGGGCTCGAGAACGCGCGGCAGCATGTCAGTCGACGCGCAGCAGCGCACCGTGGCAGCTGAAGCCGGCGCCGAACGACGACAGCCACCACCAGCCGCCGGGCGCGTCGTCGGCCAGCGCCGCCTCGAGCACGAAATAGACGAAGGCGCTCGACAGGTTGCCGTACTCCCGGAGCATTGCCGCGCTGTAGCGGAACGCGTCGCGGTCGAGCTCGAAGCGCTTTTCGAGCGCCTGCAGCACGTCGCGGCCGCCGGCGTGCATGATCCAGGCGGCGATGTCGCCGCTGTGCATCCCGGCGCGCCCGAGCACGGTCTGCAGCACGCGCTGCGCGTAGTCGGCGGCGAGGGCGGGCACCTCGCGCGTCAGGATGTTGCGCAGCATGCCGGCCTTGTGCTCGAACATCAGCGCCTTGCGCTGCGACGGCTCGATCAGCGAGGTGCTGTCGATCCACTCGATGCGGCGGCCGGCGCCCGCGGCCCGTTCGGAGCCATCGCCGGCCCCACGACCAGGTTCGCGCGAGAGCACCGCGGCGCCGGCGCCATCCCCGAACAGGCAGGCGCTGATCAGGACGCCGGGATCGTTGTCGAGATACATCGCCGCACTGCTGACTTCAACGCAGATCGAGAGCACGTGGTCGACCGCGTCGCCGTCGCCGCCTGCAGACGCGCCGAGCAGCGAGCGACCGAGCTGGAGGTTCGGCAACGCTGCGGCGCAACCCTGGCCGACCAGGTCGTAGGCCTGGACATCGGCACGCAGGCCGAGGCGCTCGACGACGTGGCCGGAAAGCCCCGGGCAGACATAGCCGGTGCAGGTGCTGACGACGACCGCGCCGATGTCGCGCGGCACGAGGCCGGCGGCGCGCAGCGCCTTCGCGCCCGCTTCCGCAGCGAGCGCGGGCGCGTTGGCGAGGAAGCGGCGGTCGAGCGTGTCGGGATCGATCGTGAAGACGTCGTCGAGCGAGCCGACCGCCAGGCGCCTCGCCTCGATGCCGTTGTCTCGCTGCAGCACCGTGCGGGCGATCAGGTGCGAGCGCGTGTCGAGCCGGGCGTACCAGTCGGAGCGCTGGAAAGCGTCGAGACACTCCGCCTTGGTGTACCTCGCTGGAGGCGTGGCGGTACCGATGCCGCGGAGAAACATGCGTGGGGCGTGGAAGACGGGTTGGCCAAAGTATCGCGGCAAACGATTGGCCTGATCGCCGGCCCAGGCTCAAGTCCGGCGCGCAGCGGCCGAAAGAGCCTGATGGTCAGCGCGGTCGGCTCAGCATCTCCGGTGGCGGCGACGCCTCGTGCGTCGTCTCCCGGCACCCGCACGCCCAGTCTCGACGCCGAGCTCGACACCGCGCGTGCCCGGGTCGAGGACTGGGTGACCTGCCCATCGGCCAAGACGCCCGAAGGAAAGGCGAAGATCAGGGAAGTCACCGCGGCGTTCGATGCCATCAAGGCGCAGATCGCGAAGGAAGCGAAGGCGGCATCCGTCGCCGCTCCGGTGGTTCCGCCCACGCCCGCCAGCCAGCCGAATCCGGCGATCGGCAGCAATATCGACGTCTACGTCTGACGGCGTCGGGGCGCCGGTCGGGACC
>CAZZVH010000017.1:0-18344 GCA_964657365.1 uncultured Burkholderiaceae bacterium | reverse complement strand
GCTCGCCGATCAACATGCCGTAGTTGCGGCGGATGTAGTTGATGATGGCTTCGTCGAACTTGTCGCCGCCGACGCGGACCGAGCCCTTGTAGACCATGCCGCCGAGCGAGATGACGCCGACCTCGGTCGTGCCGCCGCCGATGTCGACCACCATCGAGCCGCTCGCCTCGCTCACCGGCAGGCCGGCGCCGATCGCCGCCGCCATCGGCTCCTCGATCAGGTAGACCTGCGAGGCACCGGCGCCGAGCGCGGATTCGCGGATCGCGCGGCGCTCGACCTGGGTCGAGCCGCACGGCACGCAGATGATGATGCGCGGGCTCGGCCGCAGCACCGAGCGCGGATGCACCATGCGGATGAACTGCTTCAGCATCTGCTCGGTGACCGTGAAGTCGGCGATCACGCCGTCCTTCATGGGCCGGATGGCTTCGATGTTGCCGGGAACCTTGCCCAGCATGGCCTTGGCTTCGGTGCCGACCGCCTGGATGGTCTTCTTGCCGTTGGGGCCGCCTTCGTGGCGGATGGCGACGACCGACGGCTCATCGAGCACGATGCCCTTGCCGCGAACGTAGATCAGCGTGTTCGCGGTGCCGAGATCGATGGCCAGGTCCGTCGAGAAGTAGCGACGAAAGGATCCGAACATGTTCTGATTGGTGTGGCGTCTGGGAGAGGAGCGGAGCCGGTTGCGGGCCGCGAGGGAAGCAAGTGACGCCGAGCCCTTCGCAGCGGCGACGAGGGCTGTGAATTAACCGGGGATAATAACCCAAGCCCCCAGCGATCTCCATGGTGGCAGACCCCTTTTCCGACTCTGCGGCCCATGCCGCGCCCTCTGTTGCCGCGATGGCCCTAACCCCTTCCGACGTCCACCGCATCGCCGAGCTGGCGCGCCTCGATCTCGGCACCGACGACGAAGCGCGGATGCTGGCGCAGCTCAACAGCTTCTTCGGCATCGTCGCGCAGATGAGCGCGGTCGACACCAGCGGCGTCGAGCCGCTCTATACGCCGCTCGCCGCGATCGCCGACGCCCATCTGCGCCTGCGCGACGACGCCGTCACCGAAGTCGACGAGCGGGCCGCCAACCAGGCGAGCGCGCCGGCCGTGGCCGATGGCCTGTTCCTGGTCCCGAAGGTGATCGAATGAGCGCCGAGCTGCACGCTCTCGGTGTCGCCGCGCTCGGCCGGGCGTTGCGCGACAAGACCGTCTCGTCGGTCGAGGTGACCACGCACCTGCTCGAGCGGCTGTCGACGCACGCGCGCCTCGGCGCCGTCCTCGCCAGCGACGCGGAGCACTCGCTGGACGCCGCACGGCAAGCCGACGTGCGCCTGGCGAGGGGCGACGCCGGGCCGCTGGTCGGCATCCCGATCGCGCACAAGGACATCTTCGTCACGCGCGGCCTGCCGACCACCGCCGGCTCGCGCATGCTCGCCGACTACCGCAGCCCGTTCGATGCGACCGTGGTGGCACGCCTGGCCGAGGCCGGCGCCGTCACGCTCGGCAAGCTCAACTGCGACGAGTTCGCGATGGGCTCGAGCAACGAAAACTCGGCCTGGAAGGTCGTGAAGAACCCGTGGGACGAGAGCCGCGTGCCGGGCGGCTCCTCGGGCGGCTCGGCCGCCGCGGTGGCCGCGCGGCTGATGCCGGCCGCCACCGGCACCGACACCGGCGGGTCGATCCGCCAGCCGGCGAGCTTCTGCGGCATCACCGGCATCAAGCCGACCTACGGCGTCTGCTCGCGCTACGGGATGATCGCCTTCGCCTCCAGCCTCGACCAGGCCGGCGTCGTGGCGCGCAGCGCCGAGGATTGCGCGATCCTGCTGTCGGCGATGAGCGGCTTCGACCCGCGCGACTCGACCAGCGCCGAGCGGCCACCCCAGGATTTCAGCGCCGCCCTGGCCGCGGCGCGCGAGGGTGCGTCTGCGGGCCGGCCCTTGCACGGCCTGCGCATCGGCGTCCCGCGCGAGTTCTTCCCGACCGCGCTCTCCGGCGATGTCGAAGTCGCCCTGCGCGGCTCGCTCGCCGAATTGGAGCAGCTCGGCGCGACGCTGGTCGACGTCAGCCTGCCGCGCACCGAGCTCGCCATTCCCGTGTACTACCTGATCGCGCCGGCCGAGGCGTCGTCGAACCTGTCGCGCTTCGACGGCGTGCGCTACGGCCACCGCGCCGAGCACTACGCCGACCTGCAAGGCATGTACAAGGCGAGCCGCAGCGAAGGCTTCGGCGCCGAGGTGAAGCGCCGCATCATGATCGGCACCTACGTGCTCTCGCACGGCTACTACGACGCCTACTACCTGCAGGCGCAGAAGCTGCGCCGCATGATCGCCGACGACTTCCAGGCCTGCTTCCGGGCCTGCGACGTGATCGCCGGGCCGGTCGCCCCCACCGTCGCGTGGGCGCTCGGCGACAAGACCGACGATCCGGTCGCGAGCTACCTGGCCGACATCTTCACGCTGCCCGCGAGCCTGGCCGGCCTGCCCGGCATGAGCGTGCCGGCGGGCTTCGGCGCGCATGCGATGCCGGTCGGGCTGCAGCTGATCGCCAACTACTTCCAGGAAGGCACGCTGCTGCACGCGGCGCACGCCTTCCAGCAGGCGACCGACTGGCATACCCGCGTGCCGGCGGCGTTCTGAAGCGATCCCCGATGCAGCGAACTTCCTCATGAGTGCCTCCACCGCCACACGCGCCCCGCTCGTGCGCGGCTATGAAGTCGTGATCGGCATCGAGACGCACGCCCAGCTCTCGACCGCCTCGAAGATCTTCAGCGGCTCGTCGACCGCGTTCGGCGCCGCGCCCAACACGCATGCCTCCGCCGTCGACCTCGCGCTGCCGGGCACGCTGCCGGTGGCCAACCGCGGCGCTGTCGAACGCGCCATCCGCTTCGGCCTCGCGGTCGGCGCGACGATCGCGCCGGTCTCGGTGTTCGCGCGCAAGAACTACTTCTATCCCGACCTGCCGAAGGGCTACCAGATCAGCCAGTACGAGACGCCGGTGGTGCAGGGCGGCTCGGTCGAATTCTTCGTCGGCGATGCGGCCCGGCGCGTCCAGCTCACGCGCGCCCACCTCGAGGAAGACGCCGGCAAGTCGATCCACGGCGTCCGCCTCGCCGACACCGATGCCGACGACAGCGTCCACCACGGCAACGCTCCGCTCGACTTCGCCGGCGGCTGGACCGGCATCGACCTGAACCGCGCCGGCACGCCGCTGCTCGAGATCGTCACCGAGCCCGACATGCGCTCGGCCGCCGAGGCCGTCGAATACGCGAAGGCGCTGCACACGCTCGTGGTCTGGCTCGGCATCTGCGACGGCAACATGCAGGAAGGCAGCTTCCGATGCGACGCCAACGTCTCGGTGCGCCGCCCGGGCGCGCCCTACGGCACGCGGCGCGAGATCAAGAACCTCAACAGTTTCCGCTTCATGCAGCAGGCGATCGACTACGAGGTGCAGTGGCAGATCGACCTGATCGAGGACGGCGGCGCGGTCCACCAGGCGACCGTGCTGTTCGACCCGGAGCATGGCGAGACGCGGGCGATGCGCTCGAAGGAAGACGCGCACGACTATCGCTACTTCCCCGACCCCGACCTGCCGCCGCTGGCCATTTCGGCCGACTGGATCGAGCGGGTGCGCGCGGCGATGCCGGAGCTGCCGCGCGAGATGGCGGCGAGGCTGCAGCGCGACTACGCGCTCGCGCCCTACGACGCGTCGATGATGACGCAGTCGAAGGATTTCGCCGGCTACTTCGAGACCGCGGCGAAGGCGAGCGGCCAGCCGAAGCTGGTCGCCAACTGGATGATGGGCGAGATGGCGCGGCGCATGAATGCGGCCGGCACGACGATCATCCCCATGCCGGCCGGACGCCTCGCCACGCTGGTGGCGCGGATCGCCGACGGCACCGTCTCGAACAGCGCGGCGCGCCAGCTGTTCGACGCGCTCTGGCTCGGCGACGACACCGACGTCGACGCCCTGATCGAATCGCGCGGCCTGCGCCAGCTGCGCGATGCCGGCGAGCTCGAGCGCATCGTCGACGAGGTGATCGCGGCGAACCCGAAGTCGGTCGAGGAGTTCCGCGCCGGCAAGGAGAAGGCGTTCAACGCGCTGGTCGGCCAGGCCATGAAGGCGACCAAGGGCAAGGGCGATCCGGCACAGCTCAATGCCCTGTTCCGGGCCAGGCTCGGCTGACGGGCCGCGCCGGCCAGGCGTCGGCGCAGCGCGAGGCTTCTAGCGCAGGCCCGACTTGACCCGGTCGCCGACGGGCTTGGCCGCCGAGCCGGGCACCGAGACGGTGTTGGCGGGCGCGAGCATGGCGGGCGCCGGCGTGCCGGGCGGCGGCCCGAGCGAACCGGCCGGCGCGCCGGCCCAGAGCTTGCGCAGGCGGGCCAGCTCGACGTCGTACAGCGCGTTGATGCGCGCTTCTTCCGTCTTCTGGTTCAGCGCCAGCGATTTCTGCGCCTCGAGCGACGCGTCGTTGGCATCGAGGGCGAGCTTGAGCTTGCTCGGCATCGGCTTGCCGACGTAGAACTCGGCCTCGTCGAGCAGGGGCTTGCGCTCGGCGGTGAGCAGCGTGATCCGGGCCTCGGAAATCCGCACTGCATTGGCGACGTCGTCGAGCGCCTTGGCACGGCCTTTCCGGTGTGCCGCCTCGTCGGGGTAGCGCTGCATCAGGTTGCGGTCACGGCGCTCGGCATCGCGCCGCGCCGCGGCATCGGCGAGGGCCTGGCGATCCCTCGCTTCGGCCACGCCCTGCTCTTCGGCCGTGGGTGTCGGCGGCTGAACGCGGTTGAGCGAACCGTCCGGGTTGAGGATGCGCTGCTCGCGGTTCGAGCATTCGGGAATCGAACGGTCCGAGGTCAGCACCTTGCCGTTGGACTCGACACACCTGTAGATGAGCCCGCCCTGTGTCGGCACCTGGGCCGCGACAGGGCCGACGCCGAACAAGGCGGCAGCGGCGACAGCGAACGGGACGAGCGGAACGAGGCGCCGTGCAGCGGGATGCAGGCGTTCAGACGACGTAGCGGTCGCGATAGCGCGCGACGGCATCGGCATGTTGGGCAAATGGCGAATCGACATTCGATGTCAGGACGTTCAGCAGGTCGTGGAGGGTCGCGATCGCGATGACCGGCAAGCCGTGGTCCCGTTCGAACTCCATGACGGCCGACTGGGCAGACAGGTTGTCGAGAGTTCCACCGCGCTCCATCCGGTCGAGGGCGATCAGGACGGCCGACGGCTCCGCCCCTTCGCGACGTATCAATTGCACCGACTCGCGCTTGGAGGCGCCGTCGGTGATCACATCATCGATGATGACCGTGCGGCCCCGCAACGGTGCACCGACGACGACGCCGCCCTCTCCGTGATCTTTTGCTTCTTTCCGGTTGTAGGCGAAGGGCACGGCCCGGCCCTGGTCGGCCAGTGCCATGGCCGTCGCGGCGGCGAGCGTGATGCCCTTGTAGGCAGGCCCGAACAGCATGTCGAAGGCCACGCCCGATGCGACGAGGCGCCTTGCATAGAATTGCGCCAGGCGCTTCAGCTTGGCGCCGTCATCGAACAGGGCCGAATTGAAGAAGTACGGCGACAGCCGCCCCGCCTTGGTCGTGAATTCCCCGAACCGGAGCACGCCGGCCTCCATCGCGAACTGCACGAACTCGCGGGCGATCGTGGGGTCGGCGGGGGCTGTCGTCATGGGGGCGCTCGCGTGTTCCGGCTGGTCTCGCTGAACCTCAACGGCATCCGTTCGGCGGCCTCGAAAGGCTTCGAGGCATGGGCCGAAGGCGCCGCGCCGGATTGTATGGGCGTGCAGGAGATCAAGGCCCAGGCCGACACCATCGTCGGCCGCTTCGACACGGTCGCCGGCATGAAGGGGCGCTTCCACTACGCCGAGAAGAAGGGCTACTCCGGCGTCGGCCTCTACAGCCGCAAGAAGCCGACCGCGGTCAGGCTCGGCTTCGGCGACGCCGAGTTCGATGCCGAGGGCCGCTACGTCGAGGCCCGCTTCGATCGCGCGGGCCGCAAGGGCATGCCGCTGCTCAGCATCGTCAGCTGCTACTTCCCGAGCGGTTCGGCCGGCGAGCACCGCCAGCAGGCCAAGTTCCGGTTCCTCGCGGCGATGGGCCCGTACCTCGCGCGGCTCGGCCAGGAGCGGGAGGTGATCCTCGTCGGCGACATCAACATCGCGCACAAGGAAATCGACCTCAGGAACTGGAAGGGCAACCGCAAGAACAGCGGCTTCCTGCCGGAAGAGCGTGCCTGGATGACGCGCCTCTTCGAGGAGCTCGGCTTCGTCGACGTGTTCCGCACCCTCAACCCGCATCCGGAGCAGTACACCTGGTGGAGCAACCGCGGCCAGGCGAAGGCGAAGAACGTCGGCTGGCGGCTCGACTACCACCTCGCCACGCCGGGTGTCGCCTCGCTCGCGACGAGCGAGCACATCTACCTCGAGCAGCGCTTCAGCGATCATGCGCCGCTCGTCATCGACTACGACTTCACCCTCTGAGCATCAGCGACACCATGGACCTGCAAAGCATCGAGATCGAGACCGCGCCGAATCCCACCGCCAGCATCATCGTGCTGCACGGCCTCGGCGCCGACGGCAACGACTTCGTGCCCGTCGCGCGCGAGCTCGACCTGCGCGCCGCGGGCGCCGTGCGCTTCATCTTTCCCCACGCGCCGACCCGCCCGGTGACCGTCAACGGCGGCCACGTGATGCGCGCCTGGTACGACATCCTCGGCTTCGACGCGCTGACGCGCGGCGAGGACGACGCCGGGTTGCGCGCATCGCAAGGCCTGGTCGAGGCGCTGATCGCCAAGGAAAAGGCGCGCGGCATCCCGGCGAGCCGGATCGTCCTCGCCGGCTTCAGCCAGGGTTGCGCGATGACGCTGATGACCGGGCTGCGCCACGGCGAGCGCCTGGCCGGCCTGGTCGGCCTGTCGGGCTATCTGCCGCTGGCTGCGAAGACCGCGGCCGAGCGGCACGGCGCCAACCACGAGACGCCGATCTTCCTCGTGCACGGCAGGAGCGACCCGGTGATCCCGATCGCCCGGGCCCGGGAGTCGCGCGACGCGCTGCTCGCGCTGGGCTACACCGTCGAGTGGCACGAGTACGCGATGCCGCATTCGGTGTGCGCCGAGGAGATCGCCGACCTGGGCCGCTGGCTGAAGGTGCGGCTCTCAAGCGTCGGCTGATTCGTCGAGCGCGAGGATCGGCCGGCGGAGAAGGATCAGCAAGGCCAGCGCCGGCGCCGCCACCGCCGTCGACACCAGGAAGAAGCCCGGCCAGCCGATCGACTCGGCGAGCACGCCGGCCAGCGGCCCCACCCAGACGCGGCCGATCGACGCGAAGGCGCTGAGCAGGGCGAACTGCGTCGCGCTGTAGCGGCGGTTGCAGAGGCTCATCAGGAAGGCGAGGAAAGCGGCCGTGCCCATGCCGCTGGTGATGTTCTCGGTGGCGATCGCCATGAGCAGGCCACCGTCGACGGGCGTCGCCTGGGCGAGCTTGACGATGCCCCAGTCGAACGGCGGGATGACCAGCCCCGGCAGCGCGCCGCGGCCGTGCAGGGAGAGCCACCAGAAGCCCAGGTTGCCGACCATCTGCAGCACGCCGAACAGCAGCAGCGAACGCCAGAGGCCGAGCCGCAGCATCAGTGCGCCGCCGAGCAGGGCGCCGCCGATCGTCAGCCAGAGCCCCAGCACCTTGTTGACCAGTCCGACCTCGGCGGTGCTGAAGTGCATCGCCTGGAGCAGGAACGGCGTGAGCAGTGCGCCGGCGAACGCATCGGGCAGCTTGTAGAGGACGATGAAGGCGAGGAACGCGGCGGCCCCGGGATGCCCGAAATAGTTCGCGAGGCTGTCGAGAAAAGTCTCGAAACGGGCGCGGCGCGCGGCCCAGCCGGCCAGCGGAATCGTCACCGCCACGCCGACCACGAGCGCCGCCAGGTCGGCCCAGCGCTGGCCGAGCGCGGGCGCCACGCTGGTCGCCTCGAAGAGCGGTGCGATGGCGGCGCGGGCGAGCGGCGAGAACCCGTAGCGCGTCGCCAGGAAACCGGCGGCGACGGCAGCCAGCACCGCGAAGAAGCCGCGCACGTCGTGGCTCGCCACGCTCGACGGCGTCGCCGGCTGCACGAGCCGCGGCGTGCACAACGCGGAGAACACGGCCGCGCCGACCATGAAGAGCGCCATCACGCGATAGACCTGCGGCCACGACCAGGCAGAGAGCTGATGCGGATCGACCCAGATGAAGGCGATGCCCCCCGACAGGATCATCGCCAGCCGGTAGCCGAGCACCGTCAGCGACGAGCCCATGCCCCGCTCGCTGGCCGGCAGCAGGTCGGCCCGGTAGGCGTCGACGACGACGTCCTGCGACGCCGACAGCATCGCCACCAGCCCGGCCAGCAGCGCGAAGGTGCCGAGCGCGCTCGCCGGGGGCGCCGCTGACATCGCGAGCAATGCCGCCGCGAGCGCCAGCTGCGTCAGCACCAGCCAGCCGCGACGCCGGCCGAGGAAGGGCGGCTCGAAGCGGTCCATCAGGGGCGCCCAGAGGAACTTGAAGGTGTAGGGCAGGCCGACCAGCGTCAGGAAGCCGATCGTCGCGATGTCGATGCCGTCGGTGGCGAGCCAGGCCTGCATCGCCTGGCCGGTGAGCGCGAGCGGCAGCCCGGAGGCGAAGCCGAGGACGACGATCACGCCGAGGCGGATGGCCCGGTCGATGCGCGCGCCGCCCGCGGCGCCGCGGGCGGGCGGAACGGTCATGGGCTCATTCTAGGGATTGGCTCCCGCCGGCCACGCCGCGCGGCCGCGACCGCGACAATGCCGGATGCCAGGGCTCCTTCGCGCCGCTTCCCCTACCTTCGGCACCGACGTCTTTCGTGCCGCGCTGGCGACCTTCGCCACCGGCGTGACGATCGTCACCGCCCTCGACGCCGACCGTCGCCCGGTCGGCCTGACCGCGAACTCCTTCAACTCGGTGTCCCTGGAGCCGCCGCTGGTGCTGTGGAGCCTGTCGTTGCAGGCTGGCACGATGCCGGCGTTCGAGCGCGGCTCGCACTACGCGATCCATATCCTGGCGGCCGGCCAGCATGCCCTGGCGGATCGCTTCGCGCAAAAGGAGATCGACCGCTTCGACGGCGTGGCGTTCCGCCCGGGCGAGCACGGCGTGCCGATCCTCGACGGCGCGGCGGCGGTCTTCGAATGCTTCAATCGCAGCCGCTACCAGGAAGGCGACCACGTCATCTTCGTCGGCGAAGTCGAGCGCTGTGGCCTGCGCGAAGCCGCGCAGCCGCTGATCTTCCACGGCGGCCGCTACTTCACGGAGCTGCCTGTTTGACCGGTCGGGCCGCCGCGACGGCGTCCCGGAGGCCGACCCGGGTCGAGCGCGTGTACGTCGTGTCGTTCGGGCTCGCACTCGGGCTGGGCACCTCGGCGATCCGTGCCGACGAGGTCCGGCCACCGGCTGCTGACGCGCCCATTGCCACCCCGGCGGCGCCGGCCCTGCTGATCAATCCGTTCGGCGACCCCTTCGTCGCCGCGACACGCGGCACGCCATGCATGGCCCCGCTCGGGCCGGCCTACACCGATCGCGAGCGCACCGCCGAAACGCATTCACGGGCCGAGCGTGGCACGAGCTGCTGGCTCAGCGGCCAGTGTCGGCTGCCCAATTCCTACCGCTACGACGCACAGAACGCGGCCGACGCCGTCGCCGGCGCTGCGTGGCGACGCGGCCCTGGCCACCAGTGCGATCTGGGTGACCGCGCAGCGGCGCTTCATCTACCTCGAAGGCTGCGTGACCGATGCGGCGCAGGCCGCCCGAGCCGAAGCCGCCGTGGCCGCGCTGCCCGATGTCGAGCGGGTCATTCCCGCGCTCGCCCTGCCGGGTGAGAGCGCGCCCTATCGTCGCGCTCAGCCCTGACCAGCGCCCGACGCGCGGCGACGCGCCGCGAAGGCGACGAACCAGTCGATCGCACCGGCATCGGCCATGGCGCCGGGTTTGAAGACGTCTTCCGGCGGCGTGCCCATCAGGAGCTTCTTCACCGGCAGCTCCATCTTCTTGCCGGACAGCGTGCGCGGCACCGCGCCGACATGGAAGATCTCGTTGGGCACGTGACGCGCGGAGAGCGCGGTGCGGATGCTGGCCCTCAGCCGCTGCTCGAGCGCGGCGTCGAGCGTGGCGCCTTCGCGCAGCACGACGAACAGCGGCATGTAGCTCTCCCGGCCCAGGTATTCGAGATCGACGACGAGCGAGTCCAGCACCTCGGGAATCGTCTCGACGGCGCGATAGAGCTCGGCCGTGCCCATGCGGATGCCGTGTCGGTTGATGGTCGCGTCGCTGCGCCCGTAGATGACGGCGCCGCCGCGCGGCGTGATGCGGATCCAGTCGCCATGGCGCCAGACGCCGGGGTACATGTCGAAGTAGCTGTCGTGGTAGCGGCGGCCTTCCGGGTCGCCCCAGAAGTAGAGCGGCATCGACGGCATCGGCTTCGTGCAGACCAGCTCGCCGACCTCGTCGACCAGCGGCCGCCCACGGCCGTTCGCGTCGGGCTCGCTCCAGGCCTCGACGGCGGCGCCCAGGCAGCGGCACTGCATCTCGCCGGCGACCACCGGCAGCGTGCGCAGGCCCGCCACGAAGGCGCCGGCGAAGTCGGTGCCGCCGGAGATCGGCGTCAGCCAGACGTCGCGACCGTCGACCTTCGGCAGCCTGGACCAGATCCATTCATAGCACTCGACGGCGAGCGGCGACCCGGTCGAGCCGACGGCGCGGATCGCCGACAGGTCGCCGGCCTCGCACGGCTCGACGCCGGCCTTGAGGCAGCTCGCATAGAAGGCCGCGCCGGCGCCGAAGAAGGTGACGCCGGTGTCGGCGGCGAAGCGCCACAGCGTCGACCAGTCCGGCTCGCCCTTGCGGCCGCCAGAGGCCGCGCTTCGCGGACCGGCGGGGCTGCCGTCGTACATGCACACGGTGGCGCCGCCGAGCAGCGCGCCCATCTGCGAGTTCCACATGATCCAGCCGGTGGAGCTGTACCAGTGATAGCGGTCGCCGGTGTCGGCGCTCGGGCCGACGTCGTTGTGCAGCGCGCCGGCCTTGAGGCTTTCCAGCATCACCCCGCCGTGGCCGTGCACGATCGCCTTCGGCAGGCCGGTCGTGCCGCTCGAGTAGACGATCCAGAGCGGATGATCGAACGGCAGGAAGCGCGGCGCGAAGGCGGCGTCGCCGGAAGTCGAGGCAACGAAATCATGGGCGGCCCTGGCCGGTGCGTCCGACCCTGCGACGAGCGCTCGCGCGTCACCCGTGCCGATGTTGTTCCAGAGGACGACGTGCCGCACGCTCGGCAACTGCGCGAGCAGGTCGCGCAGCACGTCCATGCGGTCGTGCGTGGCGCCGCCGTAGACGTAGCCGTCGCAGGCGATCAGGACCTTCGGCTCGATCTGCCGGAATCGGTCGAGCACGGCGAGCGGGCCCATGTCGGCCGAGCACACCGACCAGACCGCGCCGAGGCTGGCGCAGGCGAGGAAGGCGATCGCGGCCTCCGGCACGTTCGGCAGGAAGGCGCAGACCCGGTCGCCCGGCTGCACGCCCATGGCCTGCAGGTTCGCGGCCAGCGCGGCGACACGCCGGCGGAGCACGGGCCACTCGAGCACCTCGGAACGATTGGCGGCCTGCATCGCCTCGTTGCGGAAGACGATCGCGGGCTGGCACGCGGCGTGGGCCCGATCGGCATGGCGGAACAGGTGCTGCGCATAGTTGACCTGCGCGCCCGGGAACCAGCGCGTGCCGGGCATCGTCTCGTCGCCGATGACGGCGTCGTGGGGCGTCGGCGAGGCGATCTCGAAGAAGTCCCAGATGGATTGCCAGAACGCCGGCAGGTCGTCGCACGACCAGCGCCAGAGCCGGTCGTAGCCGTCGGTGGTGGCGGCGTCGAACGCGAGGCCGCGCGTCGCGCGGAGCCAGCGCGTGTAGCGCGAGATGTGGGGTTCGGGCAGCGTCATGGCACCGGTCGTCGCGTTCTTCGCGGATCAGGTCCGGACGGCGGACGCTCGTTCATCGATGTCCACGTAGGCCCAGAACTCGTTGCTGTAGGGCGGCTTGCGGAAGCCGAGCAACCGCGGCTGCATGAGATAGGTCAGGATGCGGTGCACCTGGCAATGCTGCGGCATGTAGGCGATCGAGATCGCGACCGCTTCACGCAGCAGGGCGAGCCGTTCGGGGCCGTCCGGCAGCGCCTGCATCCGACGATAGAGGTCGTTGAAACGCGGGTCGTTGAAACGAGACAGGTTCTGTCCGCCGGAGGCCGGCCCGTAGATGATTTCCAGGATGCTCTGGCAATCGGGCACGTCGTCGGTATAGGACAGCTGCCACATCATCAGCTTGGCGGCTCGCGCCGCCTTGAGCTGCTCGGGCCACTTGGCCGTCTTCAGGACCAGCCGGACGCCGATGGCATCCATGTCCTTCTTGAATAGTTCGTCGAACTGGCGGCTCAATCCGTCCGGCGTCGTTCCGTACTCGAGGACCATCGGCTTGCCATCGGGCTGCTCGCGCCAGCCGTCGCCGTCGCGATCGACATAGCCGTAGAGATCCAGCAGCGCCTTGGCCCTGGCCGGGCTGTACTCGCTGTTGAGGCTGACGAAGTCCGCCTCGTAGCCGTAGCCTCCGGGAGCGATCGGGCCTTGCGCCGGGATCGCCTGGCCGCGCCACACGACCCGGATCTGCTTCTCGACATCGTTGCCGAGCGCCATCGCCCGGCGGAGCGCGACCTTCTCCGGCGCCATGCCGCCGACGACCGGGTCGTCCATGTTGAAGTAGTAGAGGTAGCGGTCGGGGCTCACGAACCGATCCATCTGCACCGCCCGCCTGGCGAGCCAGGGCGCCAGTTTTCCACCCGGAATGGCCTGGTTGGCGAAGTCGAACGGCACCGCGATGACGTCGAACTCGCCGTTCAGGAACGAGAGCCAGCGGGGCTGGCCCTCCTCGATGATCGACACCTCGACCCGGTCGATCATCGGCAGGCGACGTCCCTTGAACCGGCGCAACATGGCCTGGCCGGCCACGTCGTCGTCGGCAGGCTCGGCGTCGTAGCGGACGTCGCGATACGCGGGATTGCGATCGAGGCCCAGGAACGAGCTTCGCCTCCAGTCGATCAACCGGAACGGCCCGGTGCCGACCGGATGCTCGGCAATGTGGTCGTCGCCGTAGAACGCCACCACTTCCCGGGCGAGGGCGCCGTAGAGGCTGTTGTCCGTCAGCAGATTGCTGACGAAGCGCGGCCGCGGGTTCTCGAGCTTGCAACGGATCGTGTAGCGGTCGATCGCCGCCAGTCCCTCGACGGGGCGGTCGTAGTCGAATGGCCGCTTCGAGGCGATCGCCTCCTGCCGGAGCGCGTCGAGGCCGACGATTCCTTCCTGTGCGATGGACGAGTACGCCGGACTCTTGGTGACCGGATCGAAGAACCGCTTCCACGCGTACACGTAGTCGGCGGCGGTCAACTCGCGTGGCACGCCCTTGAAGGCGGGGTCGTCGGCGAAGAAGATGCCGGGCTGGATCCGGATCGTCCAGGTCTTGAAGTCATCGGCCGACTGCGGCATCGCCGCGGCCGTGTTCGGCACCATCTTCACCGGCCGCGCCAGATAGTCGAACCGGTACGGCGCTTCGAAGACATGCGAGGTGACGATCCGCGAGTACTGGTCGGAGACGCGTGCCGGATCGAAGCCGGTCTCGGCGACGGGAAACGCGTAGCGCAGCACCTTCCTGCCGTCGGCCTCCCGTGCGACGCCTCGTGTCGGCAACGTGCCGGCGACCAGGGTGGCCGCCAGCGCGTGGTTGATCTGCCGGCGCTTCATGCGCGTCTCTTCCGCTCTGCGTCGAGATCGATGTCGACGAACTGCCACCAGTCGATCCAGAACGGCGCGCGCCGGTAGCCGATCAGCCAGGGATAGCTGAAGTCGGTGACGATGCGGTGGACGAGCATGCGGTACGGGACGTAGGCGGCGACGATCGCGGCGGTCTCGTCGAACAACTTCTGCCGGGACGGCCCCGAGGGCTCGAGCTTGAGCTTGTCGTACACGGCGTCGAGCGCTGCGAGGCGAAATCGGGCCAGGTTTCCCTTGCCGACGGCCGGCCCGTAGACACGCTCCAGCGCGTTCTGCCCGTCCGGCGACGAGGCCAGCGAACCGACCCGCCAGAGCATGAACTTGCCCGCCCGCGTCGCCTTCAGGTTCTCCGGCCATTGCGCGGTCTTGAGGACGGCACGAAGACCGAGGGCGTCCATGTCCTTCTTCCACAGCGTGTCGAGTTCACGGGTGCTCTGGTCGGATTGCGTCGCCATCTCGAGCACCAGCGGGCGACCATCGGGCAACTCTCGCCACCCGTCGCCGTCCCGGTCGGCATAGCCGTAGAGATCGAGCAGCGCCTTGGCGCGCGGCACGTCGTATTCGCTCATCGGCGTCCGCATGTCGTCGCGATAGCCTTCCGACATCGGCGGCAGGAGCGTCTGGGCCTGGAGCGCCTGGCCATGCCGCGCGATCCTGATCTCGCGACCGATGTCGCTGCCCAGGACCATGGCTCGACGAAGCGCCACCTTCTCCGGCGTGTAGCCGCCGACGACCTCGTTCTCCATGTTGAACACGGTGTAGTACGTATCCGAGGACAGGGTGCGTTCCATCACCAGGCCGCGTCTGGCATAGACCGGAGCGATCCTGCCGCCGGGCGCCGCCTGATCGACGAACTCGTTGGGCAGGCGCTCGACCAGATCCTGCTCACCGCCGAGGAACGACAGCCAGCGTGGTTGCGGCTGCTCGATGATGGCGATTTCGACGCGGTCGATCATCGGCAGCTTCCTTCCCTTGAATCGCTCGACGAGCGCCTGGCCGGCCGCATCGTCCGCATTCGGCTCGGCGTCATAGACATCGTCGCGGTAGGTCGGGTTGCGGGTCAGGACGATGCGCGAGCTCCGGCGCCAGTCGGCGAGCCGGAACGGGCCGGTACCGACGGGGTGCGCCATGATGTTGTCGCCGTAGGCCTCGACCACCTCGCGGGCCACGGCGTTGACCACGTCGCGTGCCGCCCACGTGTAGAGATGGCGCGGCCGCGATTCCCTCAACTGCACACGCAAGGTGTAGCGATCGACCGCCCGCAGGCCGGCGACCTTGCGGTCGTAGTCGAACGGCTTCCTGCTCTTGACGGTGTCGTCGTGGAGCTCGCGCAGGCCGATGATCCCTTCGGATTCGAGCGTCGACTGCTGCGGGCTCTTCAGCTTCGGATCGAAGTGCCGCTTGGCACCGTAGACGAAGTCCTCGGCCACGAGTTCGCGCCGTTGTCCCTTGAACGCCGGATCGTCAGCGAAGTAGATTCCCGGACGGATGTGGAAGACGAAGGTGCGAAAGTCGTCCGAGACCTCGGGCATCGCCGTGCAGACCAGCGGCTTCAGCTTGAACGGCCGCGCCAGGTGGTCGTAGGTCAGCGGCGCGTCGAAGATGTGGGCGGTGACGATCCGCGAGTAGAGATCGCTGATCTGGGCCGGGTCGAAGCCGGTCTCGGCCACCGAAAACGCGTAGCGCAGCACTTTCTCGCCAGCGGGGGTAACGGCCGCCTCCGCGGGCGCGCCGGCCCAGGCGGGCATGGCCTGCGCCGCCCAGGCCGCGGCCATCGCTCCGGTCAGTTGTCGCCGTTTCATCGCCGCTGCTCGATCACGAACTTCATGTGCGGATCGGAGTCTAGGCGCTAGACTCGGTTCCCAGCATGGCCGCCTATCTCATCCGCCGCCTCTGGCAGATGATCCCGACGCTGCTCGGCGTCATCCTTCTCGTCTTCGTGCTGTTCAAGTTCTTCGGTGGCGACCCCGCCGAGATCCTCGGCGGCCTGAACGCGTCGGCCGACCAGATCCAGGCGATCCGCGACCAGCTCGGCCTGAATCAGCCCTGGTACGTGCAGCTCGGCATCTACCTGAAGGGCATCGTCACCTTCGACTGGGGCCGCAGCTTCGCCACCAACGAAGCCGTCGGCCACATCTTCGAGACGCGGCTCCCGGCGACCCTGACCGTGATGACGCCGATCCTGATTCTCGACACCCTGCTGGCGCTGCCGATCGCGATGTGGGTCGCCTACCGGCGCGGCTCGCTGAGCGACCGGGCGATCATGGTCGTCAGCACCGTCGCGCTCTCGATCTCGTTCCTGGTCTACATCATCGTCGGCCAGTATGTCTTCGGCTTCCAGCTCGGCTGGTTCCCGGTGCAGGGCTGGAGCGACAGCACCTTGAAGAACCTCACGACCTTCGTGCCGTTGCCGGTGCTGCTCGCGCTGCTGGTCGGCCTGGCGCCGCAGACGCGGCTCTACCGCACCTTCTTCCTCGACGAGCTCGGCCACGACTACGTGCGCACGGCCCGCGCCAAGGGCCTCGGCGAAAGCACCGTGCTCTTCAAGCACGTGCTGCGCAACGCGATGATCCCGATCCTCACCAACGTCGCCCTGGCCTTGCCGAGCATCTTCGTCGGCTCGTTCCTGATCGAGGTCTTCTTCTCGATCCCGGGCGTCGGCCGCGAAGTGATCCTGGCCGTCAACCGGAGCGACTATCCGGTGATCCAGGCCTTCACCGTCTACCTCGCGATGATCACGATGCTCGTCAACCTCGCCGTCGACGTGCTCTACAAGCTGGTCGATCCACGGGTGGTGCTCAAGTGAGCGCCGTCATGCCGGCGCTGCCGACGAGCGCCGAGACCGGGCCGCGATCCGAAGGCGTCTGGCGCGCCGCCTGGCGCCGCATGCGCAAGGACCGGCTCGGCATGGTTTCGCTCGCCGTCGTGCTGCTGTTCGTGCTGATGATCGTGCTGACGGCCTCGCACGTGCTGGCGAACGGCTGGCAGAAGGAGGTCGGCGTGCCGAGCGCGCCGCCCACCTTCGTCGGCCCGGCCGCCGCGGTGCAGGCCGAAGCCATCGCGGCGCCCGCCGGCCCGATCGCCGACATCTCCGGTGTCGATCCGCTGGCGCCGCGCTACAAGGAATGGGCGGAGCGCGCCAAGGCCTACAAGACCACGGAGACGCCGCGCGCGCTGACGCTGCCGTTCGGCGGCGACCGGCTCGGCCGCGACGTCCTGGCCAAGGCGATGAAGGGCACGCAGACCTCGGTCTTCGTCGGCCTGGCCGGCGCCATCGTCGCGACCGTGATCGGCACCCTCCTCGGTGCGCTGGCCGGCTTCTTCGGCGGCAAGGTCGGCGACCTTCTCGAGTGGGTGTACAGCGTCTTCACCTCGATCCCCGACATCCTGCTGATCCTCTCGTTCGCGGTCATCTTCGGCCGCGGCATCGGCAGCGTCGCGATCATCCTGGCGCTGGTCGGCTGGACCGGTGTCTACCGGCAAGTCCGCGCCGAGTTCATCAAGCACTCGACGCGCGACTACGTCCGCTCGGCCGAAGCCATCGGCGCATCGGCCAGCTCCCGCATGTTCCGGCACATCCTGCCGAACGTCAGCCACGTCATCCTGGTGCGGATGTCGCTCCTGGTGGTGTCGTTCATCAAGTTCGAGGTGATCCTGTCGTACCTCGGCCTCGGCGTCGGCGTCGACGACGTCTCCTGGGGCACGATGCTGGCCGAAGCGCAGAGCGAGCTCATCCTCGGCGTCTGGTGGCAACTGGTCGCGGCCACCGCCTTCATGGCGGTCTTCGTCACCGCCTTCTCGCTGATGACCGACGCGCTGCGCGACGCGCTCGACCCGAAGCTGCAAGGTCTCGAATGAGCGCGCCGCTGCTCACCGTCGCCGACCTGCGCGTGTCGTTTCGCGTCGGCAAGGACAACGGCGTCGTGCGACGGGTCGAGGCCGTCAAGGGCATCGGCTTCGACGTGCCCGAGAACACCACGGTGGCGCTGGTCGGGGAGTCGGGATCGGGCAAGAGCGTGACGGCGATGTCGATCCTCGGCCTCCTGCCGGGCAATGCCGAGCGAACAGGCACGATCACCTTCGCGGGCCGCGACATGCTGAGCCTCTCGGCGTCGGCGCTGCAGAAGCTGCGCGGCCGCGAGATCGCCTGCGTCTTCCAGGACCCGATGAGCTCGCTCAACCCGGTCTTCACCGTCGGCGACCAGATCTGCGAGCCCTTGACGAAGCATCTCGGCCTCGGCCGGCGCGCCGCGATGCTGCGCGCCGAGGCCTTGCTCGGCGAGGTCGGCATGCCGGAGCCGAAGCGGCGCCTCGCCGCCTATCCGCACCAGCTCTCCGGCGGCCAGCAGCAGCGCGTGATGATCGCGATGGCGCTCGCCTGCGAGCCGAAGCTGCTGATCGCCGACGAGCCGACCACGGCGCTCGACGTGACCATCCAGGCCCAGGTGCTCGACCTGATGAGGAAGCTGCGCGAGGAAACCGGCACCGCCATCATGCTGATCACG
>CAZZVH010000016.1:6572-18672 GCA_964657365.1 uncultured Burkholderiaceae bacterium | reverse complement strand
TCGATCGCGTCGTCGCGGGTCCGATGGTTCGGCTGTGCCGTGGTCGTCATCGGCTGGCTGGCCGCCGCTGTTGTCTACATCGCCTTCCCGGAACAGGCCGACCCCGGCGCCGAGGGCGAACGCATCGTCGGCGGCCAGGCCTTTCCCACCGACGGCACGTCGGCGCGCGAACTGCAGCAGCTGGAACGGCTGGGCGGCAAGGCCGCGGTGCTGACGTTCAAATTCAATCGCTGGTTCGTGTCGCTGTGGAGCGGGCGGCCGCTGGCGTTCACGCTCGCGGTGCTGTCGCTGCTCGTCGCCGCCGCGTGCGTCCGCGTCGCCGGCCTGATGGACGAGACCGGCACGACGCGTTCGACGCCCTGACGAGTCCGGGCGGCGCCCCTCAGGACCGGAAGCCGAGATCCCGCAGTTTCAGGACCGCCGCGTCGATGTCGGCCTCCTGCAGCTTGCCGTAGCCGAGCCCGAGCATCGGCCAGCGCCGCCGGTCGAACCAGCAATCGGTGATCGAGCGCACCACGACCCCGCCGCGCACGCAACGGCGTGCGATCTCGTCGACGTCGGTGCCCGGCTCGCACAGGGCGACCAGGTGCAGGCCGCCGGCCGGCGCGAACGGCTCGACCCTGCCGTGCAGATGCCGGCGCAAGCTCGCCGCCAGCAATTCGCCACGTCGTTCATAGACGCGGCGCATCCTGCGCAGGTGGCGCAGGAAGTGGCCCTCGCGGATGAAATCGGCCAGCACCGTCTGCATCAGCAGCGGGCTGTGCCAGTCCGCCGTCTGCTTGACGAAGGTCAGCGCCTGCCGTGCCCAGCGCGGCGCCACGATGTAGCCGAGCCGGATCGACGGCGACAGGCTCTTCGAGAACGTGCCGATGTAGAAGACCGAGTCGCTCCGGTCGAGGGTCTTGAGCGCCTCCAGCGGCCGTCCGCTGAAGCGGAACTCGCCGTCGTAGTCGTCCTCGACGATCACGGCATGTCGTTCGTGCGCGAAGGCGAGGAGAGCGGCTCCGCGCCGCGCCGAGAGTTGCGAACCCAGCGGGTACTCGTGGCTCGGCGTGACGCACACGACCCTGGCTTTCTCCGGAACCAGGTCGACCCGCATGCCCTCGCTGTCGACTTCCACGGGCACGACCCGCGCCCCGGCGAGCTCGAAGGCGATACGCACCGGCGGATAGCCGGGATCCTCGACGGCCACGACGTCGTCCGGGCCCTGCACGACCAGGCGCGCGATCAGGTCGAGGGCTTGTTGCGTGCCTGCCGTGACGATGATGTCGTCGGGCTCGCAGGAAACGGCTCGGGTGAACGAGATCTGCGCCGCGATCGCCTGCCGAAGCGCCAGCGAGCCCGCGGCCTGACCATAGTCCGGATGCTCACGGGATTGCGACCGCAAGGCCCTGGTCGTCAGACGACGCCAGACGTCGTAGGGAAACAGCGTCGCGTCGGGAATGCCGATCGAGAAGTCGAAGGGCGTGGGCCCCTCGGTCCGCGCGCCGAACGCGTGCCGCCCGAGCCACCGGGAATGCAGCGAGGCTCGAGCGCGCTCGGTGTCCGGATTCGCGTCGTCGGCCGCTTGCGAGCGGACGTCCGCGACGAAGGTGCCGGCGCCGCGGCGCGTCTGCAGCAAACCTTCCGAGGCAAGCGTCTCGTACGTCAGGACCACGGCGTTGCGCGACAGGCCGTAAGCCTTGGCGAGGTCGCGCGTGCCGGGCAGCTGGACGCCGGCGCGCAGGCGCCCGTCGCGGATCGCCGCGCTCAGCTGTGCATGCAGCGAACGCATGCGGTCCCGCGAGCCCGGTACCGGAAGCTCGAGGTGCAGGGAGAAAAGCAGGTCGATGTCTGGTCTCCGTCGAAGGTGTTCTCAGGAACGGTCCGGCAGACGGACCGGCCCATCGAGCGGCCCCCATGTTTTGGTACCGAAGCGGCCCTGTACCGGGCCGGCCGGCGACCTATTCTCGAATGGTGCGGCCACGCCGGCGCGCTTCGCCATTGCAACGACCTTGTATCCCAACTCACCAGACAGCCGCGAGGCCGGGCGATGACCTACCTGTGCCTGGTCATCCGGAAGCGTCCCCTGGAAGGACTGACGTCCTGCGCCGTGTTCGAGCCCTCGGGCCTCAAGCCTTACTTCGTCGATTCGCTCGCGTCGGCGATGTTGCTGATGCGCCAGTGGCGCTTCGATCTGCTCGTGCTCGAGCCCGACGGTTTCGAATCGTCGCTGCCGGCGATGCTCGGCCAGCTCCGTTCGGCACACCTTCCGCTGGTCGTCGTGGCTCGCGACGCCGGTGAAGAAGCGCAGCTGCACTGGATGGAGCATGGCGCGACCGACGTCGTCGGCCACCTGCTGTCGCCGCGCCTGATCGGCCTGCGTCTCTGCAAGCTGGCCGAGATCGGCAAGGAAAAGCCCGAGGAGATCGCACCGCAGATCTGCCTCGGCTCGCTCCTGATGGACACGCGCCGCGCGACCGCGGTCGTCCGGACGACGCCACTGAACCTGACGGCGCGCCAGTTCGATCTGCTGCTGTTGCTCGTGTCGCGCGCCGGTGTCTTCGTGCGGCGCGAGACGATCGCCGCGGCACTGCGCTGCAAGGGCGGAGCCAGCAGCCGAAGCATCGACATGCTGGTGAGCCGCATCCGCGGCAAGCTGCGCACTGCAGGCGACGACCGGCTCGCACTGCACACCGTCTACGGCCGTGGCTATGCGCTCACCTACGAGCGGGAAGCCGTTTCCGACCAACCCCTTCCCGTCGAGCTCGCGGCGGCCTGACGAGGCCCCGGCCCCGGCTTCGGCGCCGGTCTGCCGGTGCCTGCGTTCATGCATGTCGTTGCGTCCGCGAGAGCGACAAGGAGGAGGCCGCCGAAGCGCCTCCTCCCGAGTCCGGCCGGGCGCGGCCGGGGTGGCTAGAAGTTGTACGTGCCCCGGCCGAAGAACGAACGCCCGGTCGAATCGGCGAACCGGGGATCGAAGCCGGTCTGGAAGGTCGCCGCCTGGTTGGAGAACGGCGCGAGCCGGTTCAGCAGGTTGCGCACCCCCAGCGTCAGAGAGACCGACTTGACCGGCGCCCATGAGCCCGACAGGTCGAACACCGTGTAGCTGGCGACGTGGTTGGGCGGAATCGAATCGAGATAGCCGCTCTTGTAGCGTGTCGCCACCGCAAGACCGTAGGGCCCGAAGTTCCAGTCGACGTTGCCTGTCGCCTGCCAGCGGAACACCGGCGCACCGCCCGGCGCCACGCCGCCCGAGTAGGCGCCGACGCCGCTGAAGAACGCGCCGCCTTCCTCGTTCTGGTAGTCGTAGCGGGTCACGTAGGTGCTGTTCGCGGCGAGCACGAAGTTGCCGATCGCGGCGGTGCGCACGCGGTAGCTGGCGCTCAGGTCGATGCCGCTGGTGTGGATCTCGCCGAGGTTCTCGGTCGTGTCGGCGACGTAGCCGCAGTTGGAACCCGGGCACTGCGAGCCGTCGGTCGAGATGCTGCCGTCCGGGGCGCGGTGGAAGAGGCCGGCGTACTTCACTGGATCACCATAGATCGTGTCGTCCGAGAGCGTGCCGATCTGCTGCTTCAGCCTGATCCAGAACAGGTCGACGCCGAAGGTCGCGTCGTTCACCGGCTCGACGACGATGCCGACGGTGTAGCTGGTCGACTTCTCCGGCTTGAGTTGCAGGTTGCCGCCGTTCAGAACCAGGAACTGGGTCGCGCAGTTGTCGGACTTCGAGGCGCCGGCGATCGGCGTGCCGCCCGGGCAGCGCACCGGATCGTCGTGGTTGTTGGCGGTGTTGGTGTAGGTCGTGGGCGAATGCAGCTCGAACAGGGAAGGCGCCCGGAAGCCGGTTTCGGCAGAGCCGCGCAGCAGGAACTGCGGCACCGGCTGGAACCGGAAGCTGCCCTTCGGGTTGGTGGTGCTTCCGAAGTCGCTGTACTTGTCGTAGCGCAGCGCCGCCGTCACGTCGAGCGACTTGATCACCGGCAGATCGAACTCCGCGTACACCGCGTACACCGAACGCTGGCCGCGGTTGTTGGTCGCCGGGTCGAAGCCGGTGCTCGAGATCACCTGCTGGTCGAAGCCCGGATTGCCGACCTCCTGGAAGTTCTCGTGGCGCACTTCGGTGCCGAGCGCGAGCGCGGCCGGCCGCCCGGCATGGAGCCAGTCGCCCAGCTCGCGGCTGGCGCGTGCGTCGGCGGAGTAGACCAGGCCGCGGGCGGTGAAGAGCGTGCCGAGTTCCGCCGCGCCGGCGACCGCGGCCAGGCCGGCCGCGTCGTTGGCGCCGAACGGGTTGATGATGCCGTTCAGGATGTCCGGCGTGATGACGTCGCCGTTCGTGTAGCCGCCGGTCAGCTTGTCGGTGATCGCGTTCGAGTTGAACGATGCGCCGGCGTTGTAGTCCCAGCCGATCGCGTTGCCCTGCAGCGCCGCGACCAGCCGCTGCTGGACGTTCGTGCTCTGCTCGGCGCGGCCACCGCTGAGCTCGTCGCGCCATCGCACGCGCACGGCTCCGGGCAGCGTCCCGTCCGGCGCACCCGCGTAGGTGTAGGCCGGGTCGAGGACGAACGCGGTGGGCGCCGGCGTGATGCCGTTGCCCGGGTAGTACCGCGTGCCGGGGTTGACGGCGAGAGCGCCGTAGGGAACGCCGGCGATGAGCGTGTCGTTTCGGCTCTGCGTCGCGAAGTACTCGAGGCTCACCTGGTTGTCGCCGGCGACCCGCGCCGTGCCCTTGAGCATCACCGATTCGCGCTCGGTGTTGGGCACGTCGTCGACTTCGCGGGAATACAGATAGCCGCAGGTCTGGTCGCCCGTGACGGTGCTGCCGAGGGGAATGCCGGCCGGCGAACCGCACTGGGGGTAGACCGGGCTCTGCCCGTTGCCGCCCTGGTTGTACTGCCCGGGGAAGGTGGAGCTCGACGTCTTCAACGACCTGGCGGCGTACGGCCGCTCGGAGGCCCGGATGCGATCCTGCTTCTGGTAGTCGACGAAGCCGAACACGTTCATCCCGTCGGTGGCGAGATTGCCGGCACCGAAGCCGAAGCTGCCGTTGTAGGCCTTGCCGCCCGACTTCTGCGGGTTGTCGTAGCCGAGCGTCGCGGTGCCGCCGTTGAACTCCTGCTTGGTGATGAAGTTGATCACGCCGCCGACCGCGTCGGTGCCGTAGAGCGACGACGCGCCGTCGCGCAGCACCTCGACGCGGTCGATCACCGCGAACGGGATGGTGTTGAGGTCGGGGGCGCTGGCGTCGATCGCGTTGTTGGCGATCCGGCGGCCGTTCAACAGGACCAGCGTCTTGTTCTGGCCGAGGCCGCGCAGGTTCGCGAACGCGGCGCCGCCCGTGCCCAGGCCGACCGACTGGCTCGTGCCCTGCATCGTCTGCGATCCGGAGATGCGCGACAGCACCTGCTCGATCGTCGTGATGCCTTCGCGCTTGAGGTCCTCGAACTTGATGACGGTGACCGGCACCGACGTCTCGGCATCGATCCGCTTGATCGCCGAACCGGTGATCTCGACCCGCTCCAGCTGCTGCGGCGGGGCATCCTGCGCTGCCGCCGGCGTGATCGCGATCTGGGTTCCGAACGCGACCGCCAGGCCGGCGCAGAGCTTCGTCCTCTTCAACATCGACATACTCCCAATGGAAACTTGATTGAGGTCGCAGACCCGACTTGTGATCGGGATGCGGCGTGCGTCATGGCTGACGGGCGATGCGATTCTTGACGCGCTGTTTCGCACGGCAGCCACTTTTCAGCGCTGGGCCGCCGCGTCGTTCGATCCAGCCAACGCAACGTAACGCGTGGACAAGTTCCGGTCGTCAGCAGCCGAGCTTGAGGGCCTGTACCGGCCTGGCGGTGACGGCGTCGACGACCACGAAGTTCACGTCGCGGTGGTGGCCTGCGGCGGTCGGTGCGCCGGCATCGAGCGAGAAGGTCTGCGTGCCACCCGCCGTCGCTGTCCAGCTGCGGATCGGCTTGTAGTCGCGGACCAGGAAGTCGTGGTGCAGCGTCGCGCCACGGTTCTCGCCGGCCTTGACCTCGCTGACGATGCCGTGCTCGGTCACCGCCCAGTAGGCAGCCAGCCGATGCGGTGGCGCAGGCGTCGCCAGCGTCGAGACCGTCGCGTCGACGTGGCTCCCGTGCCGGCTCAGCTCGATCGTCACCGGCGCAGCGCGGCTCTCCATCGCCGGTGCCGCCGACACGCTCCAGTCAGGCCGATCGAGGCCGTCGACGAGCACCTGCGGGGTGTAGCTGAAGCGGGCGCCGTCGCTCTTCTGCAGGACGGTCTGTCGCTCGGTGAAGGCATGCTTCGCGAAGCCGTCCTTCCAGCCATCGCGGTCCCAGTAGTCGACGTGGAAGGCCAGGGCGACGATCGAAGGATCGGCCTGCAGGTGCGACAGCCATTGATCCGCGGGCGGGCACGAGCTGCAGCCTTCCGCCGTGTAGAGCTCGACCACCGGCGCCACGGTCGGCCCGCTCCGCGCACTGCATTGCGCGGCCGCCTGCGCACCTGCGCCGACGACGAGGGCGACGAGGCCCGCGACGAGCCGTCGCGTGGCGGCTGCGCCCCTCCATGACTTGCAGGATCTGTGGCTCGGCATCGCGCGCTCCGTGGTGGAAGAGCGTTCGATCCTAGGCAGCCGGGCCGTGCACCGACAGGTCCACCTCGACCCAGGCGACGGGTGCCGGTGCGTCGGCCTGGCCGCCTCAGCCGGGCGGGCGGGTCGCGCCGGCGACGGGGGGCGAGTGCGCGCCGAGCGGCCTCGCGAAATTGGTGACGACGACGCGACGGCTGTCTTCGACGACCGGGAACATGACGAGACCTTGCTGCCGGAGCGCTGCGAAGGTCTCGTGCGACATCAGCGCGCCGGCATGCACCGGCAGCAGCCACTGGTGCTTGAAGTCCTCGATCGTCGGCAGCCATTTGTCCGGCTCCTGGCGAATGCCGAATTCGAGCTCGTCGGGCCACGCGACCGGCACCGTCGTGCGCCGCATGTAGAACGGCACGGTGTGGTCGAGCAGCCGGACCGAGTAGAACGGCATGCCTGGCTCGATCGCCCATCGGGCCTCGCGCGCGAGCGCGAACCCGGAGCTGCTCGCACCGAAGCTTTCGTGCCCGAGCAGGGCGATGCTGAGCACGCCGAAGAAGGCGATCGAGGTCGCGACGATGCTCGCGCCGGTGTCGTGGCGGTTCAGGCGGTACGCGATGCCGAGGCAGACGAGTCCCCAGGCGAACGCTGCGGCCAGCCAGGGTGCGAAGGCATGGAAGCCGGCCATCGTCTCCGGCTCGTCGCCCAGCCTGGCCACGAACGGCGTGGCGAGCAGGCCGACCGATGCGACCACGGCCAGGCCGACGACCTGGCGTGCCCAGGCGCGCTGGCCGACGCGATCCAGCGCGATGCCCGCGAGGATCGCCAGCGCAGGGTAGAGCGGGATGATGTAGCCCGGCAGCTTCGAGCCGGACAGGCTGAAGAACAGGAAGATCATGACGGCCCAGACGCACAGGAACAGCGCCGGCCGGAACGCCTGGTCCCGGGGCTCGCCGCGAACGACCGCGACGATGCGCGGCACCAGCCCGAGCCATGGCAGGAACCCGATCAGGATCTGCGGCACGAAGTACCACCAGGCGCCGCCCCGGTGATGGATGCCGGAGGTGTAGCGCTGCCAGTGCTCGTGGATGAAGAAGAACTGCGGGAACTCGGGGTTGCGCAGCGAGACGAGGACGAACCAGGGCGCCGCGACGATCAGCAGCACGCACGAACCGGCGACGATGTGCAGGCGCTTCACGAGCGCCCAGTCGCGGGTGACGAGCATGTAGACGGCCACGGCCAGTCCCGGCAGGACGATGCCGATCAGCCCCTTGGCGAGCACTGCGGCGCCCATCGCCGCCCAGGCCGCGCAGATCCACCACAAGCGATCGGCCTGCGCGTCGGGCCGCTGGCTCATGAGGAAGCACGCCAGCACGCAGGTCAGCATGAAGGCGACGCCCATGTCCAGCGAGTTCACGTGTCCGGCGACGATCCAGGCCGGCATCCCGAGCAGGGCGCAACCCGAGAGCAACGCGACCCGTTGTCCGTACAGGCGCCAGGCGGTCGCGGCCGACACGACGATGCCGCCGGCGCCGCAGAGGCCGACCCAGAGCCGGGCTTGCCAGTCGCCCACCCCGAACGCGCTGTAGGCGAGGGCGGTGGCCCATAGATGCAGCGGCGGCTTCTCGAAATATTTCAAGCCGTCGTAGCGGATGGTCACCCAGTCTCCGCTCGTGAACATCTCGCGCGCGATCTCGGCGTAGCGGCCTTCGTCGGACGGAAGCAGGTGGCGCATGGCCAGGGTCGCGAACCATGTGACGACGATGGCGGCGAGCAGCGCCCACCCTGCCGGCGACACGCGTCCACCGGCCGTTCGAGCAGCGGCCGGGTCGATGCTGGCAAGGCCGGTCGAGCTCATGGTTCAGGGTAGCGTCGGCCTCGTGACCCGAGTGTCGGCATTGCGTGAAATTGCCGTGGACCTTCGACGCCGGTGCGCCATGGGCCGCGACCGCACGTGGTCACGGCGTCGGGACTCGCCCCTTGATCGCGTTGGCTCTCGCGCCGTAGGTGATGCGTCCGTCGGCGCCGGCAGGCAGCTTGGCGCGCACACGTTCCTTCAACGAGGCCCCATCGGCTTGGGACAAGGTCGCGACGCGGGGCGCGATGCGCGGGCCCGTCTGCGCGATCCGCCAGTAATGATCGAAATCGGCGAAGGTGCGCTGCACGGTGATCTCGCGCGTCTCGACGTCGACCAGCCCCGCTCCCTTCCAGAGCGCTTCCATCGCGTCGATGCGCGCTGCCTCCACGCTCGGCGGCCAGAGCGGCGGCATGCCCATGGCGGCCATCTCCTGCTGGATCGCCGCGAACGGAAAGCCGCCGCCCAGGATGTCCCAGGCATACGCCGAGACGCTGCCGCCCGGTGCGACGACCCGGGCCATCTCGGCGACGCCCCTGGCCGGGTCGGGCACGAAGAAGATCACGAGCGCCATGACGGCGGCATCGAAGGTGGCGTCGGCGAAGGGCAGCGACTCGGCGCCACCGAGCCGGAATTCCGCGGCCTGGCCGGCAAGCCGCGAACGGGCGAAGTCGAGTTGCGCCTGCGATGGATCGAGCCCCTGCACCTCGCGCGGCGCGCACCGCTGCACCAGCATGTCGGTGAAGGCGCCGTTACCGCATCCGACGTCGATCCAGCGCAAGCCGCTCGACGGGGCGAGCCATGTCAGGAACGTGTCGCCCGCGAGACGGCTCCATGCGCCCATGAACTCCTCGTAGGCGGCGCCGTCGTCGAACAGGATCTGCGTTTCTTCCATCCGCCTCCAGGCTCGTTCAGCCCTGTGCCGTACGTCTGGGGGTCAGCGCACCCAGTGGCAGACGCGGTGGTGATGATGCTCGAAATGGCACACGCGGTGCCCATGGCGCGGTGCGGCCGACGCGATGGTCGGCACGGCCGCGAATCCGAACAGGGCAACGAGGCCCGAAGCGATGAGACGTTTGGTGTTCATGTGAAGTCCAGGGAAGTCGTTGGTTGGTCAACGCAGTCGAGATGTCCCCGGATGACACGCACGACCCGATATCGGACTTGCAGTGCGCGCCACCCGGATCTTTCGCTCAGCGCCGAAGGAAGGCGAGGAGGTCGCGCGTCAGCCGGTCCTTGGCCGTGGCGAACAGGCCGTGCGGCTCGCCGTCGTACTCGATCAGCTGGGCGTTGGCGATGCCCTTGGCGGCGGCGCGGCCCGCTGCGTCGATCGGCACGGTCTTGTCGCCGGTGCCGTGGACGATGAGCGTCGGGCAACGGAAGGCCGACAGGTCGGGCCGGAAGTCTGTCGAGGAGAACGCCTTGGCGCATGCCAGCGTGGCCTTGAGGCTGGCCTGCATCGCCACTGTCCACGAGGCATGGGCCTGTTCGTTGCTCGTCGGCTGCGACACCATGCCGATGCCGTAGAAATCCTTCATGAAGCTCGCGAAGAACTTGGCGCGGTCTTCCTTCATGCCTTTGGTCATGTCGTCGAAGGTCGACTGGTCGGTGCCGTGCGGGTTGTCGTCCGTCTTGAGCATGAACGGGACGACCGACGAGATCAGGGCTGCCTGGACGACCCCCTTGCCACCGTGCCGCGACATGTAGCGCGCGACTTCGCCGCCACCCATCGAGAAGCCGACGATCGTGGCGTCCCTCGCGCCGGTCTGTTCCATCACCGTGGCCAGGTCGTCGGACAAGGTGTCGTAGTCGTAGCCGGACCACGGCTGGCTGGAGCGGCCGAAGCCGCGCCGGTCGTACGAGATGGCGCGCATGCCGGCATCGGCGATGGCCATGGCCTGGTCATCCCAGCTGTCGGCGTTGAGCGGCCAGCCGTGGAGCAGGATGACCGGCCGGCCGGAGCCCCAGTCCTTGATGTGGAGGGTGGTGTTGTCCTGGGTGGTGATGTGCGTCATGCGGTCGTCCGTGGTTGTCGGATCTGCCGGCAAATGACGCTCCCGGGAGCGAGTCGGCCGGGCTGCTGCGCATGGGATACGCTGCCCGTCGGCCGATCAGATCCTGGTGCGCGAGCGCACCGCTGCACAACTTCGAAGGAATCCCGTTGAAGACATTCCAATCGTTCCACCCGGTGTTCTACCTGCTGGTGGCGACACTGCTCGAAGTGAGTGGGGACGCCGTCGTCCGGATGGGCCTCGTGAATTCAACCACCGGGGCCGGGCGCTTCGGGCTGTTCTTGCTGGGCGCGGCGCTCCTGTTCGGCTACGGTGTGTTCCTCAACTCGGCACCGATCGCCTTCGGGGAAGTGGTGGGCCTCTACATCGCCGTCCTGTTCGTGGTGTGGCAGTTCGTCGCCTTCGCGTTCTTCCGCTCGGTGCCGTCGCTTCCGGTGCTGGTGGGCGGCGCGATGGTGGTGGCCGGCGGATTGACGATCACGTACTGGAAGATCTGACGGCGCCGGCAGCGGCCGCCGGCTCGAACGTTCAGTACGTCAGCGTGACGACCACGTAGCCGGCATCGCCCTGGGCGCGACCCGAGTCGGCCTTCCCGCCCGCCTGCTCAGAGCTCGAGACCGCGGCGCTCTCGACCTTGGCCACCGAGCTCATCGACACGGTGTACGACGACGTGTCGTTGGCGCAGACCCCGGTCGTCGTCGCGTTCGAGCGCACGTCCGACGAGGCGGCACGGTAGACGCTGGCGCTGCTCACCGAGCACGACGACACGATCGTCAGGCCCACGCTCATGCTGCCCTTGGCTTCGGCCCCGGCGCTGGCGATCAGAGCGGCTGCGGAGACGAGGAGGATGCGGGCGAAGGTCTTGGTGTTCATGGCGATGCGTGGCTGGTTGAAGTGGAGTGCGTTTGGCGACTCGATGACAGGATTGTCCGGCGCAATTTGCATACAGCCAATCAGCCGACGACGGAAAGCGCTGTATGCGAAACGCGCACGCGCCTGAGAGCGAATCCAATACAGGCGCTGTCGGAAGAATGACGACATTGCCCGTCAGCAGGGTGGTGACGACATCGCAGGGCGCGCCATCGAGCGCTCTTCCCGGCGCGGCCAGGCTCGCGTCAGCGCAGCCTTCGTGACATGGAAACACGTACGGGGAGTGCCCACGTTGGTGGTCGCTGAAGGGCGCCTGAGAGGCCGACCAGCGACCGGTCGTGCGGTTGCGGCAGGAGCCGGCAACGTCGTCGTTCTCAGTGAAAGGCCAGTTCGTTCACGAGGGCGAGCAGAGTCGCCTTTTCTCGGGCGGGCTCGAAGAGCGAGGACCGGATGGCGCACATCCGGCCGAGTTCCGAGAGCAGGGAAGGCTCGTCACGGCAGCGGCGCAGCAAGTTCGACAACGCGGCCACGTCCCCCGGTTCGAAGTAGCCTTTGTAGTCTGTCCCGAGCATCCCGACATTGCCTGGAATCCGGGTCGCGATGACAGGCGTTCCGCTTCGCACCGCTTCCATGACGACGTGTGCGCCGCCCTCCATCCGGCTTGGATGAACGAGAACATGGGCCTGACGGATGCGGCCGCGTGTCACTCCATGGGAAAGCAGACCCAGCCAGCGATATCGGGGACACGACGCTGCGGTGGAACGTGCCTTTCGAGCCCATTCTTCAGCGAGCGCCGCGCCGACG
>CAZZVH010000016.1:0-6562 GCA_964657365.1 uncultured Burkholderiaceae bacterium | reverse complement strand
CAAGATGTCGTCGTGCCCGGCAAGCTCCCTGGCCGCGCCGAAAAAAGTGTCCGGATCCTTCTCGGCCCGAAGGTGGCCGACCATCAACGCACGGAGGTGGCGGGACGTTTTCGGCCGCGTTTTCTGGCCCGGCGCGGACTGAAAGCAGACCGTGGCCTTGGCGCGATATTGCGGCGGCAGCTCATCGATGCCCCGCTCCTGCAGGACGATCAGTCGATCGGCAATGCGCAGCGATTCCTGTGCCGCCGGGTCGACGTGGATGTCGCGATAGAGGTCGGTCCCCGTCAGTGCAACGATGACCGGCCGGCCTGGCAGGTCTTTCGCCCAGCGCCGGATCGAGTCGGCCGAGCGGCGAGCGTGCAGGGCGATCAGCACGTCAGCGTCCTCGCCCGTCCACCGATCGGTCAGCTCGACCCGAAAGTCCCCGGCCAGCATGGTCGACCAGCGCTTCGCGGTCTGCCAGTTACCGTTGTGCGCATCCGCCAGCGCTGGCGTGACGATGCAGATCGAGGCTCGCCGCACCGCGTGTCGACAGATGGGTACCGACCGGTTCGTTCGTCAGGGCGCGATTCGAAGGCCGGCCGGCCCGTTCGTCATCGAGCCGATCACCCCCGCGGAGGCGAAACCCTCGGCGCGAAAGAGGGCGATGACGCTCGCTGCAGCGGAGGGAGCACAGCTCACGAGCAGGCCGCCGGAGGTCTGGGGATCGGTGAGAAGGTCGCGCGCTTCGGCCGGCAGGCCCGCATCGAGCTGGACTTCGTGGCCATAGCCGGTCCAGTTTCGTTCCGACGCTCCCGTGACGCATCGATCCCGCGCCATCGCGGCGACTCCTTCGAGCACGGGCACTTTCGACCAGCAGATCTCGACGCCGAGACCGGCTCCGCGCGCCATCTCGAGTGCGTGGCCGGCCAGGCCGAAACCGGTGACGTCGGTGATGGCGTGCACGTCCGGCATGTCGGCCAGCGCGATGCCCGGCGTGTTGAGCTTGGTCGTCGTCTCGATCAGGCGTCTATAGCCGGCCGCGTCGAGCGCATTCTTCTTCAAGGCGGCGGAGAGCACGCCGACGCCGATCGGCTTGCCGAGAATGAGCACATCGCCGGCTTTGGCGTCGGCGTTGCGCCGCACCTTGTTCGGATGCACCAAGCCCATGACGACGAGGCCGTAGATCGGCTCGACAGAATCGATGGTATGGCCGCCGGCGATCGGAATGCCGGCTTCACGGCACACCGATTCGCCGCCGCGGATGACCTGGCCGATCTGCTCCACCGTCAGCTTGTCGATGGGCATCGCCACCAGGGCGAGCGCCATGATCGGCTTGCCGCCCATCGCATAGACGTCGCTGATCGCATTGGTGGCGGCGATGCGGCCGAAGTCGAACGGATCGTCGACGATCGGCATGAAGAAATCGGTGGTGGCGATCAGCGCCTGTTCGTCGTTGAGCTGGTAGACGGCGGCATCGTCGGCGGTTTCGATGCCGACCAGCAGTTCCTTGGGCACGAGACCGCCGGCGCTCGAGCGAAGAATCTCCGACAACACGCCCGGTGCGATCTTGCAGCCGCAGCCGCCACCGTGCGAGAAGCTCGTGAGGCGCAACTCGGCGCCGGGCAAAGCACGGGCGTTGATGTCTGGGGTCATGCGTGGCTCACGGAGCGTCGGAGCGCCGATTCTCGCAGGCAGCCCGAGATGACGTTCAGTGCGCCGCCGGCGTCCTCGCCACCGTCGTGATGGCACACTCTGCTGGATGCTTCGCCAAGCGACCGACGCCCATCGCAGCCTCGCCGGGCGTGCACTCGCAGACGCGATGCGAGACAGCCGCGCCACGACGCTGGCTCGGGCCCTGGACGCGAGCGACGATGCCTGGCGCGTGCCGCACCGGGCAGGCGTCAACCCAGTCGCCTGGGAGCTCGGGCACCTGGCCTGGTTCGCCGAATTCTGGATCCTGCGCGGGCCGCACACCCTCCGCGCCGATGGCCTCATCGACGCGACGCGGCCGCCGCGCATCGCCGGAGCCGACGCGGTCTTCGATTCCGCGCGTCTCGGGCACGCGGCCCGCTGGCAGACGTCGCTTCCGTCGCGCGCGTCGCTGCTGCCCGTGCTCAGTCAGCAGCTGGAAGCCTGCATCGACGTGATCGCACCATCCTCGGACGACGCCGATGCGTACTTCCACCGGCTCGCGCTTTTCCACGAGGACATGCACGGCGAGGCGTTCGCGTGGTTGCGCGCCGCGTTGGCCTGGCCGGCACCCGAAGGGCTCGAACCCCTTCGGACAGTGCCGAATGGGAAGGTGTTGCGGATCGAAGGCGGATCCATCGAGGTCGGGCGCGCCGACAACGCAGCCGGCTTCTCGTTCGACAACGAACAACCGGCCACCGCGATGCGCATCGCCCCTTTCGACATCGACGCCGCGCCGATCACGGCTGGCCTGTTCGCAGGCTTCGTCGATGCCGGCGGCTACGAGAACGCCGCGTATTGGCCCGATTCCGCCGGGACCTGGCGCGCGGATGCGCGGCGCTCGCAACCCGAGCGCTGGCGACGTTCGAGCGCGGGCCATTGGGAGACGCGCTGGTTCGATCGCTGGTTGCCGCTCGATCCCGATGCGCCGGTCATCCACGTCAACGCCTGGGAAGCGGAAGCCTATTGCCGATGGGCGAAGCGGCGCTTGCCGGGCGCGGCGGAGTGGGAGTGCGCTGCACGCGACCCGCGGTTCCTGTGGGGCCGGGGCGTGTGGGAATGGACTGCCGGTGCCTTCGTGCCCTACAGCGGGTTTCGCCCCGGACCGTATCGCGACTACTCGCTTCCCTGGTTCGGCAACCATCGCGAGTTGCGGGGTGGATCGTTCGCCACGCACGCGCGCCTGCATCATCCGAGCTATCGCAACTTCTTCATCCCGGAGCGCAGCGACGTCTTCGCCGGATTCAGAACTGCAGCCCTCGCTTCTTGACACAACCAGGACTCTCCATGTCGATCCTTCGCTCCGCTCTTGCAGCAACCGCACTTCTGTTGAGCCTCGGTACCAGTCACGTCGCATTCGCCCAGACCAGCAGCGTTCTTCGCGTCTCCGCCATTCCCGACGAGGCGCCCACCGAGCTGCAGCGCAAGTTCAAGCCGCTCGGCGACTATCTGAAGAAGGCCACGGGGCTCGAGGTCGAGTTCGTCCCGGTCACCGACTACGCGGCGGTCGTCGAAGGTCTGGCCACCAACAAGCTCGATCTCGCCTGGCTCGGCGGCTTCACCTACGTGCAGGCGCGTCTGCGCACGAACGGCGGCGCCGTGCCGATCGTTCAGCGGGCGGAAGACGCGACGTTCACCAGCCGCTTCATCGTGCCCGTGAACAGCACGGCCAGGACCCTCGCCGACCTGAAGGGAAAGACCTTCGCGTTCGGCGCCCCGTCGTCGACCTCGGGGAGCCTGATGCCGCGCTATTTCCTCCTGCAGGCCGGGATCGATCCCGAGCGCGACTTCAAGTCGGTGGCCTTTTCGGGCGCGCACGACGCCACGGTCGCATTCGTCGCCGCCGGGCGCGCCGAGGCGGGCGTGCTCAATGCCTCCGTCATGGACAAGCTGCTCGAGAGCCACAACCCGAATGTCGCCAAGGTCCGCGTCCTCGGCATCACGCCGCCCTACTTCGACTACAACTGGACCGTGCGCCCGGGTCTCGATCCGGCGCTCACGAAGAAGCTCACCGACGCGTTTCTCGCGCTCGATCCGAGCAAGCCCGAGATGAAGGAGATCATGGACCTGCAGCGCGCTTCCAAATTCATCCCGACGAACAATTCCAACTACGACGGCATCGAAGCCGCCGCCCGCTCGGCGGGGCTCATCAAGTAGCGTCCGCGGCCTCGCCGACATGAGCCTCGAGCTCGAGAAGCTCAGCTTCGTTCATGCGAACGGGCACGAGGCCCTGCGCGCGATCTCGCTGTCGCTTGCAGCCGGCGAGCGCGTCGCCGTGGTCGGACCCTCCGGCGCCGGCAAGACGACCCTCGTTCGTATTCTCGGCACGTCGCTTCGGCCGAGTGAAGGCAGAGTCGTCGTCACCGGCGTCGAACCCTGGCAACTCTCGGCTGGCGGACTGCAGCGCCTGCGAGCGCGCATCGGTGTCGTGCATCAGAGCCCACCCATTCCGCCGCGCCTTCGCGTCATCACCGCCGTTCTCGCCGGCCGTCTCGGCACCTCGCCGGCGTGGAAGGCGCTGGCCTCCCTCGTGGTGCCGCGGGACATCCCCGGCGTGCGCGCTGCGCTCGCGCCCCTCGATCTGGCGGATCGCGTCTTCGATCGGTGCGATCGGCTCTCGGGCGGGCAACTCCAGCGCGTCGGCATTGCACGGGTCCTGTACCAGCGACCTGCGGTGATCCTCGCGGACGAGCCCGTGTCGGCACTGGATCCGCGCCTCGCCGATGAAGCCATCGGTGCGCTCGTCGCAGCGAGCGTGGCAGGGCACGCGACGATGGTCGCGTCGCTGCACGCCGTGGACCTCGCGTTGAAGTGGTTCCCGCGGCTCGTCGGCATGAAGAACGGCGAGATCGTGTTCGATCGTCCGACGGCGGCGGTCACGAAGGCGATGCTCCACGAGCTCTACGCCAATGAAGGCCGTATCCTGCCGACGCAGGGTGTCGATGACCGGCAGGACGACCTGCCGCCGGGAAACGTTCTCCAGTTGAAGCGGCCGGGTTGCCAGTGAGCAGGCGACCGTGAGCGCCGTCTTCCCCCCTTCGAAGCCGGTCGCTGCCGGCGCATTCCACGACCCCGCCACGCGTGGAAGATTGACCTGGCTCGTACTCGGCCTCGTCATTCTCTGGCCGCTGCTCGCCCTCGCGCAGTTCCATCCGTGGCAGCTCCTCGGCAGCGGCAACCTGGAGGTCATGGGAAATTTCCTGGCGGGCTTCTTCCCGCCGTCGATCGCACCCGACTTCCTCGCGCTGCTCGGCAGGGCGACCCTGCAGACCCTCGCGATCGCCACGGCCGGCATCGCACTCGCCTTCGTCATCGCAACGCCGCTGGCCGTGCTGGCGGCACGGCCGCTGGAAGTCGGGCGCATCGGACCCGGCCCTGGGGCGTTGCAAGGTGCGGTCGTGCGAACGCTGGTGCGCGGGGTGCTCACGGCCTTGCGCTCGGTTCCGGAAGTCGTCTGGGCGCTGGTGTTCGTCCGTGCTCTGGGCCTCGGCCCCGGCGCCGGCGTGCTCGCGCTGGCCGTGACCTACGGAGGCATGCTCGGCAAGGTCTACACCGAGATTCTCGAGTCAGGCGACACGCGGGCGGCGCGGGCACTGCTCGAGGCCGGAAGCGGCCGCCTCGGAGCACTCTTCTATGCGTTGGTGCCGGGCGCGGCCCAGGAGCTGGCCTCCTACACCGTCTACCGTTGGGAATGCGCAGTGCGCGCCTCGGTCGTGATGGGCTTCGTCGGCGCCGGGGGCCTCGGCCAGCTGATGGACCAGTCCATGAAGATGCTGAACGGAGGAGAAGCGAGCTCCATCCTGCTCACGTTCCTCGCCCTTGTCGTCCTTGCCGACGCGATCAGCCACGTCATCCGCAAGGTGCTCGCATGACATCGACGTCGACCCTGCGCGGCGTCGAACGCGATGACGGAAGGGCTTGCATTTCCTGCATTGCCGTGGCGATGGCCATGCTTGCGGCCGTCGTCGCGAGCTTCGCGTACCTTGCCGTCGATTACCGCCAGTTGTTCAGTGGCGAGTCGATGCACCTGATGGCGAAATTCGTCGGCGAATTCTTTCCGCCGGATCTTTCAGCGCCGTTCGTCGCCAAGGCGACTTGGGGCGCGCTGCAGACCTTCGCTGTCGCAGCGGTGGGCACATTGCTGGCGGTCCTCGCGGGGGCCGCTCTGGCCCTCCCTGCGGCGGGGCGATTCGGCCTCGCGCCGAGACTCGCGGCTCGATTGGCCCTCAACTTCCTCCGCAGCGTGCCGGAGCTGGTCTGGGCAGCATTGATGGTGATCGCCGCGGGCCTCGGGCCGTTCGCCGGCACCCTGGCGCTCGCGCTGCACACGACCGGCGTCCTCGGCCGTCTCTACGCCGAGAGCCTGGAGAACGTGGCCCCGGTGCCCGAGCGCGCGCTGCGCGAAGCCGGCAGCGGCCGCATCGCCGCGTTCGCCTATGCCACGCTGCCGCTGGTGACGGCCCAAGGCGTCGCGTACGCGCTCTACCGGCTCGAAATGAACATCCGGATGGCGGCCGTGCTCGGCTTCGTGGGCGCGGGTGGCCTCGGCCAATTGCTGTATTTCCACCTGTCGATCTTCCAGGAAGCGCAGGCAGCGACATTGCTCATCGCCATGTTCCTGCTCGTCTTCGCAGTCGATTGGTTCAGTGCCGCCGTTCGCGAACGTTTGGCGCCGGCCTACGGCTAGGTCTGTGTGGGAAAAAATGCGACAGCGCCTCGTCGACCTCGAGATGCTGGCGGAGAGGGCGTCCGCCTGTGTGAGATCTCTAGGTGTCTCGATAAGTGCGAGTGCGTCCGAAAAATTGAGCACCATCAACTGGTTATCGCGTTTTGTCGTCCACATACGTACACTAACTTCCGCTAACAGTTACGCAAAAGTGGTGGGCTAAGT
>CAZZVH010000015.1:0-18787 GCA_964657365.1 uncultured Burkholderiaceae bacterium | reverse complement strand
TCAGAGATAGGTCGCCGCCGCCTCCGCTTCGAAGCGATCGGGCGGCCCTTCCCAGACGATGCGCGCGTGGTCGAGCACGTAGACGCGATCGGCGTGCGGCAGCGCGAAGGTGACGTTCTGCTCGCCGAGCAGGACGCTGATGGTCGTCGTCGTGCGCAAGGTCTCTAGCGCCTTCGAGAGCGTCTCGAGGATCACCGGCGCGAGGCCGAGCGTCGGCTCGTCGAGGATCAGCAGCTTCGGCTTCATCATCAGCGCGCGGGCGATCGCCAGCATCTGCTGCTCGCCGCCGCTGAGCGTGCGCGCGATCTGGGCATGCCGATCGCGCAGGATCGGGAACAGGTCGAACAGCCACTCGCGGCGCTGGCCGCGCTCGGCGTCGTCGAGCGCGTTGCCGCCGAGATCGAGGTTCTCGCGCACCGTCATGTCGCCGAACAGCTCGCGCGTCTCCGGGCACTGGACGATGCCGGCGCAGGCGATCGTCGCCGCACTCTTGCCGCCGAGCGGCGTGCCGCCCCAGCGAATCGTGCCGGTGTGCGGCACCAGCCCGGAGATGGCGTTGAAGAGCGTCGTCTTGCCGGCGCCGTTGAGCCCGACCACCGAGACGAACTCGCCCTCGTGCACGTGCAGCGATGCATCCTGCAGCGCCAGCGCCTTGCCGTACAGCACGCCGACGTTCTCGACCTGCAGGGCGGGCACCTTGTCGGTGAAGTCGGATTCCTGGCGCGCCGAGCTGGTCAGCGCGCCGCCGAGATAGACGCGGCGGACGGTGGCGTCTTGCATGACGTCGGCAGCGCTGCCCTCGGCGATCCATTCGCCGAGGTACATCGCGAGGACCCGATCCACCAGGGCCGACACGCCCTTGACGTTGTGGTCGACCAGCAGCACCGCCCGGCCCTCGTCGCGGAAGCGGCGGATCAGATCGGAGAAATCCTTCACCTCGGAAGCCGTCAGCCCGGCGAACGGCTCGTCGACCATCACGAGCTTCGGATCGCGGGCGATCGCCTTGGCCAGCTCGAGGCGCCGCAGGTGGGCGAAGGCGAGCGTGGGCGGCTTGCGGTCGATCACGTCGCCGAGGCCGACGCGCCCGGCGATGTCGCGCGCCCGCGCATCGACATCGGCGCCGGCGAACAGCTGCGTCAGCTTGTCGGGCAGCAGCGCGACCTTGATGTTCTCGAGCACGGTCTGCCGGTTGAGCGGCCGCGAGTGCTGGAAGACCAGGCCGACGCCCAGCCGCGCGATCTTGTGCGCGGGCAGGCCGGCGAGCTCGACGCCGCCGAGCTTGACCGACCCTGCCGTCGGTTGCTCGACGCCGAGGATGGTCTTCATCGCGGTCGACTTGCCGGAGCCGTTCGGGCCGATCAGGCCGAGGATCTCGCCGGGCCGGATCGAGAAGCTCAGGTCCTTCACCGCGACCAGGCCGCCGTAGCGCTTGGTCAGCTTCGTGACCTCGAGCGTCGGCGCGCTCACGGGCGTGCCTTCCCGCGCAGCATGCCGAGGAAGCCGTCGGGGAAGAACAGGATGACGACCAGCGCGATCACCGAGACGATCAGCGTCGCGAGGCCGCCGAGCGGGCGCAGGATCTCGCCCATGCCGATCAGGAAGATGGCGCCGATCGCCGCGCCGATCACGGTGCGCCGGCCGCCGAGCACGGCGGCGATGATCACCTGAACGCCGACCGAGATGTCGACGAAGGTGCCGACCGACGCGGTGCCCATGTAGAAGACCATCAGCGAGCCGGCCAGGCCCGAGAAGAAGGCGCTGACGATGAAAGCCGCGAGCTTGTGCTTGGCGACATTGAAGCCGAGCGCACCGGCCTGCACCGCGTCCTGCCCGCTGGCTTGCAGGATGAGGCCGATGGCCGATCGCGACAGGCCGAACAGGATCGCGCCGCTGACCGCCATGAAGCCGAACGCGATCCAGTAGTTGACGTGGGCGTCGATCGACATCACGTCGGGCACCGAGAGGCCGATCTCGCCGCCGGTCAGGCCCGCGAAGACGACGACGACGTTCTGCAGCATCAGCACCGCCACCAGCGTCATCAGGCCGAAATACGGCCCGCGCAGGCGCAGGGCGGGCAGCGCGAGCAGCACGCCGCCGACCACCGCGGCCGCCGCGCCGGCGGCGACGCAAGTCCAGATGGAGATGTTCGGCGCGAGCCGCGCATCGAGGATGCCGGCGCTGTAGGCGCCGAGGCCGATGAGGAAGGTCGGCCCGAAGTTCACTTCGCCTGCGAAGCCGAACAGCAGGTCCCACGACATCGCGAACACGGCCGTGTAGTAGGCGACCGTGAGCAAGCCGAGGATATAGCCCGAGGCGACCAGCGGCAGGAGCGCGCCGCCGAGCAGCGCGGCGATGCCGATCCAGGCCAGCCGCGATGTGAACGCCTTGCGCATCGTCGCCACGCCCGCTCTCTCAGCGCCGCCCGAACAGGCCCTGCGGTCGCACGTACATCACGACGACGAGCAAGATCAGGGCCGGGATCGACCGGTAGGCCGGCGAGATCATGTAGGCCGTGAGCGTCTCGAGATAGCCGACCACGTAGGCGGCGATGAGCGAGCCGGAGACGCTGCCGAGGCCGCCGAGCACGACGATCGAGAACGCGCTGGCCGTGAGCGGCCCGACGCTGTACGAGCTCACTCCGAGGAACATGCCGAGCAGCACGCCGGCGATGCCGGCGAGCAGGCCGTAGACCGCCCAGACCGTCAAGTAGATGCTGGAGAGCTCGATGCCCAGCAGCGTGACGCCGCGCGGGTTCATCGAGGCGGCCAGCACCGCCTTGCCGCGCCGCGTCTTGTTGACCAGCAGCCAGAGCAGGCCGATGACCAGCCAGCAGACGGCTGCGGTGAAGAACTCGTTGGAGGGCGTGCGCACGCCGAGGAAGGTGACGACGCCCTCGACGATCGGGCTCACCGTCTTGGCGTTGTTGGTAAAGAGATACGCCACCAGCTCCTGGATGATGATCCCCCAGAGCAGCGTCGCCGTCAGGATGAAGATTTCCTTCTCGGCCTCGACGATGCGCTTCGAGCGCTGGATCGGCCGCACCGTGACGAAATACGTGGCGTACGACAGGACGATGCCGACGGCGACGCCGATCAGCGCCGCCAGGTAGGCGTTCAGATGGAGCTCGCCGACGGCTGCCCAGGCCGCCACCGCCGCCGCCACCATGATCGCGCCGTGCGACAGGTTCAGCACGCCGGAGACGCCGAAGATGAGCGTGAAGCCGGTCGCGCCCAGTGCATAGAGCGCGCTGATGGCGAAGCCGTCGATCAGGATCTGCCAGAACAGCATGCGCTTGCGACCGCCGATCGAACGACGCCGGAAATTGAAGAGTTGCGGGCCGGCGGGGAGCCGGCCCGCGGTCGAGGGCTCAGCGCGCCGGCAGCTTCACGAAGGCCGGGAACTTGGTCTCGCCCGAAGCGAGCTGCTTCGGCCACATGTTCTTCTGCGTGCCGTCCTGCCACTGCAGCATCAGGCCGGTGATGTAGCCCGGGCCGGTGCGCAGGCCGTGCACGTGCGGATCGCCCTTCGGCAAGAACGCGATCCGGCCGATCGTGCCGACGTAGTCGGTCTTCTCCATCGCGTCGACCAGCTTGTCGCTGTCGGTCGAGCCGGCGCGGTGCACGGCCTCGGCGATCATGTAGACCTCGTCGTAGGCGGTGTAGCCAGAGTACGCCGGCAGGTTGCCGAACTTCTTCGAATAGGCATCGACGAAGGGCAGCGTCTTGGCCGTGACCGCCACGCCGGGGCCGGAGACGGCGTTGTAGAGCACGCCTTCGGTGGCGCCGTTGGTGTCCTTCCAGAACGTCGAGCTGGTGGCCTGCGACGACACGCCGAGCATCGCGATCGGCACCTGCTGCGTCTTCCACTGCACCGTCGGCTGGGTGCCGACGTGCGAGATGCCGGTGATCATCACGTCGGGCTTCAAGGCCTCGATCTTGTTGAAGATCGGCGTGAAGTCGGTCGTGTCGGGCGAGAAGCGGATGTGGTCGAGCACCTTCAGGCCGATCTGCGGCAGGCAGGTCTCGTAGCCGGCGTCGAGCGGCGTCGTCCAGGCGGCGTCCTCGCTGACGATGACAGCCGTCTTCATCTTGAGCGGCCCGACCAGCAGGTCTTTCGCGGCGTCGCAGACGAGGCCGGCGAGCGCGCTCGACGTCAGGTAGCCGTGGAAGGTGTACTTGTTGTGCTCGTAGTCCTTGGCGATGTTCTGGGTGATGACGTCGGACGCGGCGCCCGGCGTGATCATCAGCGTCTTCAGGCGCGCCGCCCACGGCTCGAGCGCGAGCACGACCTCCGAGGTGTAGCTGGCGATGACGGCGTTGACCTTGTCTTCGCTGACGGCGCGCTGGAAGGCGCGCACCGCTTCGGCCGCCGACGAGTGGTCGTCGTAGCTGACGATCTCGATCTTGCGGCCGTCGATCCCGCCCTTGGCGTTGATCTCGTCGGCCGCGAGCTGCGCCGCCGGGGCGATCGACGCGCCGGCCACGGCCTGCGCCTCGGAGATGACGCCGATCCGGATCGGATCGGCGGCGAACGCGGGGGCGGCGAGCGCCAGCGTGCCGCAGGCGAGCAGCGCGGCGGCGCCGGTGCGTGCGCCGGCTGGGGCGGAACGGTGTTGCATAGGTCTCCTTGATCGTCGTCGTCTGGCGCGGCGACGTGGCGGCGATCTTCGGCCCCGGGAGAGGCGCGACGCCTTGGGCCTTTCCCTTAGGAATGCCGGTGCGGCATGGCGAATGCCCCGCGGGGACGCCCGTCACCGCCGTCGTTCCCGCCCGTCCATGACCGTCCACCAGATCGAATCGTTCGCGCTCGTCGCCACCATGCTGGCGCTGTTCATGAGCGGCCGCCTGCGCTACGACGTCGTCGCCGCGCTCGTGCTCTTCACCGCCGTGCCGCTGGGCGTCGTGCCGGCCGGCAAGGCGTTCGAGGGTTTCGCCAACCCGGTGATCATCATCATCGCCTCGGTGCTGGTGGTGAGCCGGGCGATCGCCGCATCGAGCGTGCTGGAGCTGTCGGTCGGGGCGCTCCTGAAGCGGATCCGCTCGCCGTCGCTGCAGATCGGCGTGATGTCGGCGGCGGTGGGCTACCTGTCGGCCTTCATCAAGAACGTCGGCACGCTCGGCATCTTCATCCCGATCGCGATCCAGACGGCGCGGCGCAGCGGCCGGCCGCGCTCGATCTACCTGATGCCGCTGGCCTTCGCCTCGCTGGTGGGCGGCACCATCACCAAGATCGGCACGTCGCCCAACCTGCTGATCTCCACGGTCCGCCAGGAACTCGGCCAGCCTGCCTTCGGCCTGTTCGATTTCGTGCCGGTCGGCTTGCCGCTCACGACGATCGCGATCGTCTTCCTGGCTTTCGGCTGGCGCCTGCTCCCGCACCGCACCGGCGCGCAGACCGCCGAGGAGTCGTTCTCGATCGACAACTATTCCACCGAGCTGCGCGTGCCCGCCGACAACGACGGCAGCACGACCGTCGCCGCGTTCGAGGCGCTCGGCGAAGGCGACGTGTCGGTCGCCGGCATCCTGCGCGAAGGCGGCCGCCGCTACGTGCCGGCCGAAGACTGGCTGCTCTACCCGGGCGATGTCCTGGTCGTGCTCGGCGACCCGACGGTGATGAACAAGCTGGTGTCGGCCTCGGGCTTCGAGATCGTCGGCTCCAAGGACCTCGCGACGCCCGAGGAGAAGACCGAGGAGATGAACGTCGTCGAGGTGATCGTCCCGGCCGACTCGCCGCTGATCGGCGCGACGCCCGCCAGCCTCGGCCTGCGCCACAAGTACGGCCTCAATCTGTTCTCGGTGCGCCGCGCCGGCACGCAGGCGGCCACGCGGCTGCGCTCGCATCGCTTCGCCGCCGGCGACGTGGTGCTGTTCCAGGGCTGGGAGAAGAACCTCGCCGCGTCGGTCACCGAGCTCGGCCTGTTGCCGCTCGCCGATCGCAAGCTCACGCTCGGCCAGGCCCGCAACGGCCTCGTGCCGATCGGCCTGCTGATCGTCGCGCTGGTGCTGGTCGGCCTGCGCCTGATCGATGTCGAGATCGCGTTCTTCGGCGCCGCGGTGCTCACCGTGCTGCTCAAGCAGATCAGCCTCAAGGACACCTATGCCGCGATCGAGTGGCCGGTGATCGTCATGCTCGGCTGCCTGATCCCGGTGGGCGAGGCGCTGAAGAGCACAGGCGCCACCAACATCGTGGCCGACCTTCTGAGCACGGGCGCGCAGCACCTGCCCGGCTACGCGACGCTCGGGCTGATGCTCCTCACGGCCATGCTGCTGACGCCGTTCCTGCACCACGCCGCCGCGGTGCTGGTGCTCGGGCCCGTGGCCGCGGGCGTGGCGACCCATCTCGGCTACCGGATCGAGCCGTTCCTGATGGCCGTCGCCCTCGGCTGCGCCTGCGACTTCCTGACCCCCATCGGCCACCAGAACAACACGCTGGTGATGGGCCCGGGCGGCTATCGCTTCGGCGACTACTGGCGCCTCGGCCTGCCGTTGACGCTGATGGTGCTGTTCCTCGGCACGCCGCTGATCCTGCGCGCCTGGCCGCTGCACTAGGCGCCGCCGCCGGTCGGCGCCGGTGGCGTTTCGTCGCGGCCTCGCGGCGTTCCGTCGCAAGGCGCTGTGAGAGGCGGGACGGGCTGCCTACAGTCCATCTCAACGCATCACCGATGCGGCCTTCCCCAGGGAGCACACCATGACCGACAACATCCTCTCCGCCGTCCTGACCTTCGGCCTGCTGGCCTCCGGCACCGCCGCGATCGGCTCGGAAATGTTCAACACGCACCGCGCCGCGCCGAGCCAGGCAGCGACGCAGGTCGTGATGATGCCGGCCATCACCGTCATCGGCCACCGCAGCGCCCCGACCGAGGTCGTGATGCTCCCCGCCATCACCGTGACCGGACACCGCGCCGCGGTCGCCGTGGCCTACGAGCCCCGCGCCACTGGCGCGCTGCGCGCCGAGTAAGGCCTCGCCGGCCACCGGCCGGCCATTCGAGGTCACCGGCGGGGACGGCGCGAAGGACGTCCGAGCCGTCGACGCCTGGCGGCCCGCCGCAAGGTAAATTGGGGGATGCAGCCCGTCCTGGCCTCGACGACCCGGTGTCCCAACTGCCAGGCGGCGCTTCATCCCGAGCCGCCGCCCCTGTTCTGCTGGCACTGCGGCCAGGAAACCCAGCTGCACGAACCCACCTTCATGGAGTTCGTGCACGAGTTCATCGGCCACTACGTCGTCTTCGACGGCTCGCTCTGGCGTACGCTGCAGCAGCTGCTGTTCTCGCCCGGCCGGCTGACGGCCGAATACTTCGTCGGCCGGCGCCGGCGCTACGTGCTGCCGTTGCGGCTGTTCCTGAGCGCGAGCTTCATCTTCTTCCTGGTCGTCAAGGTGTTCGGCTCGATGTCGAGCTTCCAGATCGAGATCGCGCCGGCGATCGATTCGCACGGCCGGCCGATCACGGCGGCGGGCAACCCGGCCGCCTACGCGGCGACGATCGCCGAGATGCGCAGTTGCGTCGAGCACAAGGGCAGCTGCTCCTGGGCGCGCACCCGCAGCGCGCAACTCGGGCTGCAGGCGGCATCGCTGTCCGGCAACCCCGACGAGATCTCGCACCGCCTGCTGGCGCTCGCGCCCTACATGGTGTTCCTGCTGCTGCCGCTGTTCGCGGCCATCGTCATGCTCGCCTACCGCTCGCGCGGCCTTCCGTACGGCGCGCATTTCGTGTTCAGCCTGCACACGCACGCCTTCTGGTTCCTCTGGCTGACGCTGCTCGCCCTGCTGCTCGGCTGGCCGGCCAGGATCGGCCTGCTGGTGCTGCCGCTCTACGCGCTGCTGTCGCTGCGCCGCGTCTACCACGGGCCCTGGCTCCCGACCCTCGCGCGCGGCGTCGTCATCGCCCTCCTCTACACTGCCGCGCTCGTCGCCGCGTCGTTCGTGCTCGGCATCGGCTCGATGCTGGCGGGCTGACCCCATCCAGCATTCGAAATCGCCATGACCCGACCCAGCGTTGAATGGAATGTCGGCCCGCACGGGCCGCTGGTCGAGATCGACAGCGGCATCCTCTCGGTGGTGGGCGACGTGCCGATGCCCTTGCTGCACCTGCCGCGCCGGATGACCGTGGTGCGGCTGCGCGACGGCCGGCTCGTGATCTGGAGCGCCATCTCGCTCGACGCCGCCGGCATGGCGACGCTCGAGTCCTACGGGCGGCCGGCGTTCCTCGTCGTGCCGAGCGACCACCACCGGCTCGATGCGCCGGCCTGGAAAGCCCGCTATCCGGAACTGCAGGTGGTCACGCCGGCCGGCTCGCGCGAAGGCACCGAGGAGGTCGTTCCGGTCGACACGACCGCGCCGGATTTCGGCGACGCGCGGGTCCAGTTCGCCGGCGTGCCCGGCACGCGCGACGAGGAAGCCTCGCTGCTGGTGCGGCGGCCGGGCAGCACCACCCTCGTCCTCAACGACGTGGTCGTCAACGTGCGCGACGCGGCCGGCTGGGGCGGCTGGCTGCTGCGCCGCATGGGCTTCGCCGGCGACGAGCCGCAGGTGCCGGCCACCGTCTCGCTGACCATCGTCAAGGACAAGGCCGCCTTGCGCGCCCAGTTCCTCACCTGGGCCGAAATCGTCGACCTGAAGCGCATCGTCGTCTCGCACGGCGACCTGATCGAATCGAACCCGCGCGCCGTGCTCCGCGAGCTGGCGAGCAAGCTGGCTTGAAGATCGCCACCTGGAACGTCAACGACGTCGTCAAGCGCCTGCCGCTGGTGCTCGAGTGGCTGGCCGAGGCGCGGCCCGACGTGGTCGCCTTGCAGGAGACGAAGTGCCTCGACGCCGCGTTTCCGCGCGACGCGTTCGAGGCCGCCGGCTACGGTGCGCTGGTCGCGGGCCAGCGGCCGTGGAACGGCGTCGCCCTGCTGGCGCGCGGCGCCGAGCCGATCGAGATCCGGCGCACCTTGCCGGGCGACGCGGCTGACACCCAGCGCCGCTATCTCGAAGCGGCGATCTCGGGCGTCGTCGTCACCTCGATCTACCTGCCGAACGGCAACCCGCAGCCCGGCCCGAAGTTCGACTACAAGCTCGCCTGGTTCGATCGGCTGATCACGCATGCCGCGGAGTTGATGGAGAGCGGCCACCCGGTCGTGCTCGCCGGCGACTTCAATGTCGTGCCGACCGACGACGACATCTATTCGCCGGCCAGCTGGCTCGACAACGCGCTGCTCCAGCCGGCGCCGCGTGCGGCGTTCACGCGGCTGCTCGCGCAGGGCTGGGTCGATGCGATCCGGCACCAGCATCCGACCGACCGCGTCTACACGTTCTGGGACTATCGCCGCAACCGCTGGGCCCGCGATGCCGGGCTGCGCATCGACCACCTGCTGCTGAGCCCGCCGATGGCCGCGCGCCTCGCCGATGCGAACGTCGATCGCGAGCCGCGCGGCCGCGAGGGCGCCAGCGACCACGCGCCGGCCTGGGCGACCTTCACCGACGCGTGAGCACGGCGGCGATCAATGCGGCCGCCGCCTCGGGCGTGGCGAGCCGCGCGCCTCAACCGCCGAAGTACATCTGGAAGTTGGAGCCGTCCGAGAACGCGCACACACCGGTGCCCGCTCCGGGCGCCGTCAGCACGTATTCGCACTGCGCGTTGACGCCGTGCGCGCCGTACGCGTTGGCGATGCCGCGCCGGCCGACGAAGCTGCGCTGCGCCGCGCCGAGCACCTGCTGGTGGATGTGGCCGAAGGCGGCGTAGCTGGCATCGACGCGCGCCGATTCGCCCTGCAGCGTGTCGCCGAGGTACGGCACGGTGAAGGTGCCGTGGCCGGCGTTGTTGTCGAGCACCTGGGCGGAGATCAGGCCGGCCCGGTTGGCCTGGGTGTTGAGCGGATAGAGGCGCACGGTGAGGAGCGACGGCGCGCTCTGGATCGAGCCTGCGATCGGCAGCGGCGCCGGGGCGACCGTGGCCTGTCCGCCATAGGCGCTGGTGTCGCGCGGGAAGCTGCCGTAGGGCTGACCGGTGTGCGGATCGAGCGGCACGACGATGCAGGCCGAGAGCGTGAAAGCGAGCGCGGCCGCCGTGGCGACGGGAGCGAACCTCGACACCCGGCTGGCAGCGCCGGAGCTTCGAAACGTCAGGATGTTCATGCTGGATCCGGGAGGCGCGGCACATGCCGCGACCGAAGACTCGCGGCTGCGCCGGCCAGCGGCAATCCCCTCGAAAGACAGTAGCGGCCGACGCTCCCCGCAGGAGCGCGGGCGGCTCCGTCAGCGCTGTCCGGCCATCCAGGCGGCGGTGGCGTCGAGCATCGCTTCGCGCACCTGCGCGTCGTTGCGGCCGCTGCCGACGCGGACATGGAAGGCGTGGTCGGCATCGTCGATCACGTCGAGCGTCGCACGCGGCGCCAGGCGGGCGACCAGCGGCTTGAGCAGGGCGAGATCGGCGAGTTCGTCGCGCGTGCCCTGCAGGAACAGCATCGGGCAGCGCACGTCGTCGAGATGCGCGGCACGGTCGATCGACGGCTTGCCGGCCGGATGCAGCGGGAAGCCGACGAAGACCAGGCCGCGCACATCGGGCAAGGGCTGGATCGCCTGCGCCTGCGACGTCATGCGGCCGCCGAACGACCTGCCGCCGGCGAACAGCGGCAGGCCCGGGCATCGCTCCCCGGCCTCGGCGACGGCGGCACGCACGGCGGCGTGGGCGACGGCCGGCGCATCGACGCGCTTCGAGCCGCGTTCCATGAACGGGAACTGGAAGCGCAGTGTCGCGACGTGCCGTTGCGCGAGCCCCTGCGCGAACGCTGTCATGGATGCGTGCTGCATGCCCGCCCCGGCGCCATGCGCGAACACGTAGCAGGCGGTGGCCGCCGCAGGGCGGAGTAGCAGCGCCGACACGCTGTCGGCCGCACCGAGGCGCAGCGTCAGCTCGTCGGCGACCAGGTCCGTCATCACGCCGACGGATGCAGGAGCAGCGCGCCCGCTGCGATGGCGTCGAACCGTGTCGACGGGCCCAGCTCCAGGGCGCGACGCAGGGCCGGCCTCTCGGCGACATCGACATCGGCCAGCCAGCCGATCTCGCCACCAGACAGCGCGGCCAGCGGCAGGCCATCGCGGAACAGCACCCGGGCGCCGCCGACGCGAGCGATGCGCGGCCCGGGCAGGATGGTGCCCAGGACGTTCGCCGGGTCGGCGGCGGAGAGGCAGACGAGCGCACCGTCGAGCGGCTGGCGCCGCACCTGGCGCATCAGGGCGACGGCATCGGGCAGTGCGTACTGCTCGCCCGACAGGCCGGCGATGAAGCGACCACCGCGGATCTCGCCGCGTGCCTCGAGGCGGCGGCAGGCGCGCACGATGTCGCGCCACGGCGGCAGCCAGGCAGGCTCGCGCTCGAGCAGGCGCCAGCAGAGGACGCCGTACCGCCGAAGGAGGAGACGGGCGACCTGCTCGGCGGCGTCGAGCGGCGGCGACGCGGACGGCGACGCCGGCAGCTCATCCGCAGCGGCCACCGACGCCGCGCGCACCAGCGACCAGCGTCCCGCGTCCTCGATGCCGAACCAGGCGACACGGCCGCGCCTGCCGCTGCCGGAGGCTCGCTTCGACGGCGGCACGAGCAGCGCGCGCAGCCCCGCGAAGCTGTCGCATCGGGCGCGGCCCCGGACCACGAGCTCGCTCAACGCGTCTTCCACTTCGGCGCGCAACAGCCGCGTGCCGCCGGCGATGTCGTCGAAGAAGGACGCGCCGTGCAGCGACAGATGCCCGGCGACGCGACGGGCACGCGAGCCGAGACCGTCGTCGCTGCCCGCTGCCGGCGCCAGTGCGGTCCAGAACGGCGCGGCGCGGCGTGGCAACACCAGGATCGGCGTCGACCGCAGCGACGTGCCGCCGCTCCGGTGGTGGTCGGACGCGGGCGACCGCAGCCGCATCCATTGCGTGCGGCCCGCCGTGCACAGCTCGTCGAGCCAGCGCGGCGCGTAGTCGGTCATGCGCGCCGGCAGGAGCTCCGACTCCCACAGCGGCGCCGGCGCCTCGTAGCCTTCCAGCTGCGCCAGCGTGCCGGCGAGCGCCTCGGGCCCGCTGACGCGGCTGGCCGCCGCGACGTGCTGCCACTCGAACAGGAAGCGTGCGTAGTCGCGCGGCTCGACCGGCTCGATCTCGCGGCGCAGGCGCTTGAGCGTGTAGCGGTGGATGCGCGCGAGCAGATGCCGCTCGCACCACTCGATGCGGTCGTCGACGAAGCTGGCGGACGAGAAGCGCCCCTGCAGCACGACGCCTTCTGCCTGCAGCTGCAACAGGCTCGCCTCGGCCTCGTCGACGGCCACGCCGAGCGGCGTGGCGAGCGCGTCGACCGCGATCGGCCCGAGGCCGCCGAGACGCGAGCGCAAGAGCTCGCGCAAGGCATCGTCGCGATCTCCGGGCATCGGGTCTCCACCTGCAGCGCCGATGCCGGTGGCCGGACCGAACGCGGGCTCGATCGCCGGCGCCATCGACGCGCCGGGATGCACGCAGCGCAACTGCGCCAGCCGCTCCGACGCGACCCACAGGCCGATGGCGACACCTCGCATGGCCACGGTCATCCGCGTGGCGCGATCGTCGGCAGCGAGCGCATGGAGCCATGCCAGCCAGCTCGCGTGGCCCGATGCTTCGGCATCGGTGACCGCGCCGAGGCTGCTCAGCGCCTCGTGCATCTCGTCGGTGCTGCGCGGGCGCGGCCACGCTTCGTCGCGCACGCTGTCGATCGCCTCGGGGTCGAGCCGGCCCATCTCGTCCGCGCTCTCCGGGTCGGCGTACCGACGGCTCTGCACCGCCTGCGTCCGGCGCTCCTCGAGCGGCGCATCGTCGAGGAACGCGTAGGGCTTCGCGCTCAGTGCCTCGGCCGCGAACGGCGACGGCGCCGGCAGGTCGCGCGCGATCACCTCCACGTCGCGCGCCTCCATGCGACGCAGGAGCTGCAGCCAGCCTTTCGCATCCATCGCCTCGTCGAGGCAATCGTGCAGGGTCTGCGCGACCAGCGGGTGGGCCGGGATCTCGCGCTCGCCGTTCAGGTTCTCGGCGCAGGCGACCTGGTCGGGGAACACCGCCGCGAGCAGGTCTTCCGACTTCATCCGCTGCAGTTGCGGCGCCACCTTGCGGCCGCCGGTGAAGCGCGGCAGGGCGAGCGCCGTGGTGGCGTTCCAGCGCCAGCGCACGCCGAACAGCGGCGCATCGAGCACGGCCTGCACCAGCACGTCGAGCGCGGTGGCCGAGTGCAGGTAACGGGCGACTTCCTCGAGCGGAAAGCTGTGGCTGGTCGACAGGGAGAGGACGATCGCGTCTTCGGTCGCCGCCGCCTGCAGCTCGACATTGAAGCGCCGGCAGAAGCGCTTGCGCAATGCCAGGCCCCAGGCGCGGTTCAGGCGGCTGCCGAACGGCGTGTGGATCACCAGCTGCATGCCGCCCGACTCGTCGAAGAAGCGCTCGAGGACGATGCGCTGCTGCGTCGGCATCGTGCCGAGCGCCGTCAGCGTGCGGCCGAGGTAGTCGACGAGTTGCGCGGCCGCCTCGGCATCGAGGCCCGTCTCTCTTGCGAGCCACTCGCGGGCTGCCAGCGGTCCGTGCGCAACGATGCGATCGGCGATCTCCCCGCGCAGCCGCGACACGCCGAACGACAGCTCGTCGCTGCGCCCCGGCGCCTCGCCGAGCCAGAACGGGATGTTCGGCGCCGCGCCCTGCGCATCCTCGACCCGCACCCGCCCCGGCTCGATCCTGAGGATGCGGTAGCTCGTGTTGCCGAGCTGGAAGACATCGCCCTTGATGCTCTCGACCGCGAAGTCCTCGTTGACGCTGCCGATGGTCGCGGCCTGCGGCTCGAGCAGCACCGCGTAGTCGCCGCTCTCGGGGATCGTGCCGCCAGAGGTGAGAGCCGCCAGGCGCGAGCCCTTGCGCTCGCGCAGCTTGTGGTGGACGGCGTCGTGGTGCACGTAGCCGGCGCGCGGGCCGTGGCGCGTCGTGAAGCCTTCCGTCAGCATGCGGACGACGTCGTCGAAGCTCGCGCGTGGCAGCTGCGCGTACGGCCAGGCGCGGCGCACCAGCGCGAACAGCGCGTCTTCGTCCCATTCGCGGCAGGCCGTCTCGGCGACGATCTGCTGGGCCAGCACGTCGAGCGGCGCCGGCACGACCCGCAGCGCATCGAGCTCGCCGCGACGCACGCAGTCGAGCAGCGCCGTGCATTCGACCAGCTCGTCGCGCGTCTGCGGGAAGAGCCGCGCCTTCGGCACGCCACCCACCGCATGGCCGGAGCGGCCGGCCCGCTGCAGGAAGGTGGCGATCGAGCGCGGCGAGCCGAGCTGGCAGACGAGATCGACGTCGCCGATGTCGAGGCCGAGCTCGAGCGAGGCGGTCGCGACCAGCACCTTCAGCTCGCCGCGCTTCAGGCGCTGCTCGGCGTCGAGCCGCGTCTCCCTGGCAAGGCTGCCGTGGTGCGCGGCCACGGCCTCCTTGCCGAGACGTTCGGCGAGATGGCGTGCCGTGCGCTCGGCCATGCGCCGCGTGTTGACGAAGACCAGCGTCGTGCGGTGCATCAGCACCAGCTCGGTGACCCGGCCGTAGACCTGCTCCCACTGGTCGTTCGACATCACGGCCGAGAGCGGCGTGGGCGGCAGCTCGAGCGCGAGATCGCGCTGCTTGCCGTAGCCGATGTCGACGATGGCGCACGCGCGACCGGTGCCGACCAGGAAGCGCGCCACCTCGTCGATCGGCTTCTGCGTCGCCGACATGCCGATGCGCGTGAGCTGGTGCGGCTGGCCGCGCGTCTGCGCGTGGTCCTGCGTCAGCGTCTCGAGACGCTCGAGCGACAGCGCGAGATGGCTGCCGCGCTTGCTGGCGGCGACGGCGTGGATCTCGTCGACGATCACCGCCCGCACCGTGCCGAGCATCACCCGGCCGCGCACCGAGCCGAGCAGCACGTAGAGCGATTCCGGCGTCGTGACGAGGATGTGCGGCGGCTTGCGCAGCGCCTTCTGGCGTTCGTGCTGCGGCGTGTCGCCGGTGCGCACGGCCGTGCGGATCACGACGTCGGGCAGGCCGAGTGCCGCGAGCTCGGCCCGGATACCGGCCAGCGGCGCTTCGAGGTTGAGGCGGATGTCGTTCGACAGCGCCTTGAGCGGGGAGACATACACGACCACCGTCTCGTCGGGCAGGCCTTCGGGCTGCAGCCCCTGGCGGACCAGGCCGTCGAGCGCGGCGAGGAACGCGGTCAGGGTCTTGCCCGAGCCGGTGGGTGCGGCCACGAGCGTGTGCCTGGCCGCCCGGACGTGCGGCCACGCCGCCGCCTGCGCGTCGGTCGGCGACGCGAAAGTGCGAGCGAACCAGCGGGCGACAGCGGGATGAAAGTCGGTCAGCGGCGACATGCGTCGGGAGGCGCGAAGAGCGCGCGGGGAGAGAGCGAAGAGAAAGCGGCGGCGACAGCGTTCGGCCTTCGAAGATCAGTCTAGCCGGCCCGATCTCGAGGCACCGACGGCGCCGCGACAGCATCAAGCACGCCGACGGCCATGAATGATGGTTGTACGATCAGTAATTATTGTTTTACAATCATTCGTTGATGTTTTACAGCCAACCAAACGCCACTCTTTCATGACCACGCCAGAAACGTCCGGGCTATCGCCGCAGGGTCGCCTATGCCGCATCGCGCTCACCGCCCGTCGGCTCCTGCTCGCGGGCGGCTTGCTGTTCGTCTGCAACGCGCTGTTCAGCTGGTTTTTTCCGGACTACGCCGTGCGCATCGCCAAGAGCCAGGTCGAGGTACAGGTGCTGGCGCCGCTCGGCTCGTGGGCGCGCCTGGCCTACGTTCTGTGGGACGTGCCCTCGCTGGCGATGATCCTGATGGCGCTCTACCGGCTCTGGCAGTTGTTCGGCGAATACCTGCAATTGCGCGTGTTCGGTGAAGACGCGCTCTCGAACCTGCGCAGCTTCGCGTGCTGGATCTTGGCAGCCGCCGTCTATTCGCCCATCTATCGTGCCGGTCTCTCGGTGATCGTCAGCTGGCAGAACGGACCAGGCCGCCGCGAGCTGACCGTCAACTTCGGTTCCGAGGATTACCTGATGCTGGTGACGGGCGTCGTGCTGCTGGCGATCTCCAGCGTCATGGTCGAGGCGGCGCGCATCGCCAAGGACAACGAAGGCTTCGTGTGATGCCGATCGTCGTCAATCTCGACGTGATGCTGGCTCGCCGCAAGATGCGTTCGCGCGAGCTCGCCGAGCGCGTCGGCCTCACGGAGCAGAACATCTCGCTGCTCAAGTCGGGCAAGGTTCGCGGCGTGCGCTTCGATACGCTGGCGGCGATCTGCGAGGTGCTGCAGTGCCAACCCGGCGACTTGCTCGAATACCGCGCCCCCGCGCCGCTGTGAACGCCGGCTCGATGGCCGCGGGCGCCCACGAACTCATCCCCCTCACGAGCACAACCCTCATGAAGAACATCCTGCTGCTTGCATTGGCGCTCTCGTCTGCCGTGGCCTTCGCGAACGACGACGCGGTCTCCGGCTCGCAGTTCGCGCAACCGCATCGCCTCGTCGACGTCGGCGGTCGCAAGCTCAACCTCTATTGCACCGGGAGCGGTGCGCCCACCGTCGTCTTCGAAGCGCCCTCGGGCACCGCGGCCTGGGCATGGTGGGCCGTGCAACCCGCGGTCGCGGCGAAGACGCGCGCCTGCGTGTACGACCGCGCAGGCTATGGCTTCAGCGACCCATCGCCGCGTGCGGCCGATGCGCAGAACGCCGTCGCCGACCTGCACGCGCTGCTGCAGGCAGCGAGCGTCCCGCCACCGTACGTCATGGTGGGCAATTCATTCGGCGGCGGCAGCGCGGAGTTGTTCGCGTGGAAGCATCCCGACGAGGTCGCCGGCCTGGTGCTGGTCGAGCCGATGCACGAGGACGAGATCGTGCGTGCCGACGCGCTGACGCATGGACAGCTCGGCAAGTGGGAGGCGCAGATCGTCGACTTCGGCAACGGTTGCGCAGCAGAGGCCGCCAAGGGCTTCCAGCCGAAGACCGCCGCGTACGACGACTGTGTCCAGGGCCGTGATCCCGCGCTTCCCGTCGCAGTCGCCGAACTCGACGTGAACCGACGCCTGACGCCCGGATACTGGCGCGTGCGCCAGGCCGAGCGCGTCGCGCTGCCGGCGGATCGCGACGAGCTGCGCGCATCCCGCCGCCCCTTCGCATCCGTCCCGGTGATCGTGCTGGTGCGCGGGGTCAGTCCCTACCTTGAACCGGGCCAACCGCCGAGCGAGACCAGCAAGGCCGTCGAGGCGGACAACCTCGCGCTGATGACGGACGTCGCGCGGTCGTCGACGAACGGCGAGGTGCGCGTCGTGGCCGGAGCCGGCCACGTCATTCAGGAGACGGATCCGGCCGCCGTCGTCACCGCGGTCGAAGACGTGCTGGCCAGGATCAAGCGCTGACGGGTCGCGCCAGCTCGATGGATCGATTGGCGCCAGACGCCGTGTCCGCGACCTCTACGGTGCCACGACGGACACGGCGCCGCGTCGCCTGGCCGTGGTCAGGAAGTACGCGTAGCCGATCGCCATCAGCGCTGCGAAGATGGCGAAGACGAGCACGTTGAAATACACCATCGTGCCGAGACACACCACGGCCGCGGCCAGGGCGAAGGCCGGGAACAGGGGATAGACCGGTGCCGCGAACGGTCGCGCCAGCCGAGGCTCGCTGCGGCGCAGCCTGAACAGGCTCGCCATGCTCAGGATGTACATGACGATCGCGCCGAACACCGACATGGTGACGATGTTGGCCGTCAGCGACTGGCCGCCGAAGCTGACGAACTCGTCGCTGAAGATGGCGACGATGCCGACCGCGCCGCCGGCCTGGATCGCGACGTACGGCGTGCCGAGCCTGGGGTGGATCCGGCCCAGCGCCTCGGGCAGGAAGCCGGCACGCGACAGCGCGAAGATCTGCCGCGAGTAGCCGATGATGATGCCGTGGAACGAGGCGACCAGGCCGAACAGGCCGAGCCACACCAGCATGTGCAGCCAGCCGCTGTTGGCGCCGACGACGAGCTTCATCGCCTGGGGCAGCGGATCGTTGATGTTGGCGAGCTTCGTCCAGTCGCCCGAGCCGCCGGCGAAGACCATGACGCCGAGCGCCAGCGCCACCAGCGTGAGGATGCCGCCGATGTAGGCGATGGGCACCGAGCGGTGCGGGTTCTTCGCTTCTTCGGCCGCCATCGCCACACCCTCGATCGCCAGGAAGAACCAGATCGCGAACGGGATCGCGGCGACGATGCCGCCCCACGACGCCATGCTGAACGACTCGGCGCCGGCCCAGCCGCCCTTCTTGAAGTGGGCCGCGGAGAAGCCCGGCGCGACGACGCCCATGAACACGCACAGCTCGACGATCGCGATGATGGTGACGACGAGTTCGAAGCTCGCCGCGATCGTCATGCCGGCGATGTTGAGCGCCATGAAGACGATGTAGGCGCCGAGCGCGATCCACTTCGGCGCCAGTGCCGGGTACTGCACGTTGACGTAGGCGCCGATGGCCAGGGCGATGGCCGGCGGCGCGAACACGAATTCGACGAGCGTCGCGAAGCCGGCGAGGTAGCCGCCGGTCGCACCGAACGCGCGCCGGCTGTACTCGAAGGGGCCGCCGGCATGCGGGATCGCCGTCGTGAGCTCGGTGAAGCTGAAGATGAAGGTCGCGTACATCAGCGCGACGAACGCCGACGTGACGAGGAAACCGAGCGTGCCGGCCGAGGCCCAGCCGTAGCTCCAGCCGAAGTATTCGCCCGAGATCACGAGGCCGACGGCGATGCCCCAGAGCTGGAACGTGCCGAG
>CAZZVH010000014.1:4670-18873 GCA_964657365.1 uncultured Burkholderiaceae bacterium | reverse complement strand
TTGTGGCTCGCCGCGGCGAGCCGCAGCGCCCCCGGTTGGCAACTCGCGAAGGAACCGACGACATGACCGAACCATCGACACGGCGCGCCCCCGCGCCCTCCCGCCGCCGTGCGCGCGGCGCCAGCATGATCGAGTTCGCACTCGTCTTCCCGGTCGCGGCGTTGTTCGTGCTTGGCCTGATCCAGCTCGGCTTCATGTACATGGCGCGGCTGACGTTGAACCACGCCACGTTCATGGCGGCGCGCGAAGGCTCGCTCCACAACGCCAACGCCGGCACGATCAAGACGGCGCTGATCCGGGGAATGAGCGCGTTCTACCAGGACAGCTCGAACAACAGCGATGCGACCAGGTTGGCGGCGGCCTTCGCCAAGGCCGAGCTCGATGCCCAGCAGCCCTGGAACCTGACGATCACGACGCTCAACCCGTCGGCGAACACCTTCCGCGATTTCGGCGTCCGCGACCCCGCCACGCGCGTCACCTACATCCCCAACGACAACCTCGAATGGCGGCGCGTCGACATCGTCGGCGCCGCCTCGCACGAGAACATCCGCGACGCCAACCTGCTGAAGTTGCATGTCGTCTACGGCTACGAGCTCAAGGTGCCGCTGATCGCCGGCGTGCTCAAGCGGGTGATGTGCGGCGGCTCGATCGGCGTCAATGGCTGGGGCAACGTGAGCCTGCTGCAGGCCATCGACCCGGCGAGCGTGCAGTGCCTGCAGTACTACGACAGGGGCCGCGTGCCGATCGAAAGCTATGCCATCGTGGAAATGCAATCCCGGGCGGAACAGCCCTGAAAGGAAAGAGTCAATGCGGTTCAGAGAAAAACGATTGATCCACGGAGGGATCGGCATCGCCGCAGCGCTGGCGCTGTCGGCATGCGGAGGCGGCGGCAACGAGTCCGGCCCGGCGGAAACGCTGGTCGCCTCGCCGACGTCCGTCACGGCGACCGGCCCGAGCCCCACGAGCTGCGCCGCAGGCACCGGGCCGACCATCTTCGTGTACGGCGGCCAGCCGCCCTACAAGCTGACGAACTCGGCCCCGACGGCGCTGGCGATCAGCGTCACGACGCTGCACTCCAGCGGCGACGGCTTCGTCGTCACCTTCCTGGGCCAGTGCCTGAGCCAGATCCCGATCAACATCGAGGACGACGATGGCCGCATCCTGGCGGTGCCGATCAGCAATGTCCTCGGCACCTGACCCGCGACACCGGGCGTCGCGGCGGGGGCTCGTCGCGGTCGTCGCCGGGGCCGCGGCCCTGGCGGCCGCCGCGTGCTGGCCGCTTGCCGCCGACGCGGCGGGGGCCCAGCCGGAAGGCTCGCTGGTCATCTGCCACGAACGGCGCGTCGAGATGATCGTCGGCGGCCTGGCGGAGCGCGATGCGCATCCGTGCGCCGGCTCCGGCATCGACGCCGAGCGGGCCTCGGTGCGGCCGCACCTGGCGGACGCCCGCATCGCTCCTGCAATGCAGCGGGCGCGAGACGAGGACCGCCGGACGATCCTCCAGCAGGAGCTCGATCGTGCCGAAGGCGAGCTCGCCCAGGAACGATCGCGCCCAGCCGGCGATCCACGCGCCCTGGCCCGCAAGCAGGAAGACGTGGCCGCGTTGCGGCGCGAGCTGCAAGCCACGCCGGCGATCGTCCGCTAGCGCCGTCATGCCTCCCATGCCGGGCGGTTCCGACATCGGAGCCGCTCCGGCGAATCCAACCATTTCACTGTCGACTGGAATTCCATGCGTTCAACGTTTCTCGTCATCGCCTCTCTCGCCACGGCGGCTCTCGTCGGCTGCGCGTCACCCAAGACCGCGCAGAACAAGACCGTCCAGGTGGCCGGCCAGAAGCTCGAGTTCGGCGGCGTCTACGACCCGCGGGGCAAGAAGCTGTCCCTGAGCATCAACGGCGATCCGGTCATGAACGGCAGCTTCCCGCCGTTCACGCCGACGCTGAACATGAACGCGCAGTACCGCGGGCTGGCGGTGCGTTCGGAGTGCTACTTCGGCTCGGTGCTGAGCGACAAGGGCGGCGTGATCGGCATCGTGTCTGGCGCAGTGCAGTCGGCCCACGACAAGGCCGGCGACAAGTGCGACATGCAGGTCGACGGCAAGGTCGTCGAGTCGCTCTACTTCTGATCGGCGCGACTGGCGCCGGGCCGGCGCCTTCGAGCGGCCCGGCCCGGCCCCGTCAGCGGGCCGGGCTCACTTGAGCTGAACGAGCTCGACGCGGCGGTTGTCGGCCTTGCCGGCTTCCGTGGCGTTGTCGGCCACCGGCCCGCTCGCACCCAGGCCCTTGTAGGCCAGCCGCTTCGCATCGACACCCTCGGCGACGAGGCCGTCGACGACCGCATGCGCCCGGTTCTCCGAAAGCTTCAGGTTGCTCGCCGCCGTGCCGACGTTGTCGGTGTGGCCCTCGATCGAGAGACGCAGCGAGGGATCGGCCTTCATCATCTTGGCGATCTCGTCGACCGCACCCTTGCCGTCGTCCTTGAGCACGGACTTGCCGGTGTCGAAGTTGATGTGCAGCGTCGTGAAGCCCTTGGCCTTGATCTCGCTCGCCAGCTGCCCGGCCTCGACCGACTGCGCCATCGCCTCGGGCTCGACGATCTTCAACGTGTAGTTGTAGGCGTTGGTGATGTTGAGGATCGCGATCGGCGGCTGCTTCGCCGCCGACAGCGCGAACACGTGCGCGCCGGTGACCAGCGAGCCGGCATCGTTGGCGTTGAAGCCCGCGTTGATCTGGTGGCCGCCCATCTTCTGCACGGCAGCGAGATAGTTGCGGTAGATCTTGATCTCGCCGGGAGGCGGGCCGCTGACGGTCGCGTAGTCGAGCGTCGTGATCTTGCCTTCGTACGACAGGTCGCCGTGGTTCGACCCGGCCGGCGACGCCTTCGCGACGCCGAACTGCTGCACGTCCTTCGCGGTCAGCACGGTGCCGGCGATGCGCGACAGGAGCGGATGGTCGGTCTTGTCCTGCGCATTGGCCGGCGGAGCGAGAAAGGCCACCAGCGAGGCCAGCACGAGCAGGACGCGGCCCATCGTCGTGGACAAAGACGTGGGCAAAGAAGGAATCGATGACTTCATGAAGGGCGTGGACTCGGTCGTCCTCTGGCAAATCGACAGCCGGAGGATAGCAACGCATGGGTACCATGACGACGCACCCGGACAACGTCATGAGCACCCCCGAGATCACGATCTTCGGCCCCGATTTCCCGTTCGCCTTCGACGACTGGATCAAGCATCCGGCCGGGCTGGGCTCGATCCCGGCAGCCCGGCGCGGCGCCGAGGTGGCGATCGTCGGCGCAGGCATCGCGGGCCTGGTGGCGGCCTACGAGCTGATGAAGCTCGGCCTGAAGCCTGTCGTCTACGAGGCGTCGAAGATGGGCGGCCGCCTGCGCTCCCAGCCCTTCGAAGGCGGCGCGGGTGTCATCGCCGAGCTCGGCGGCATGCGCTTCCCGGTCTCGTCGACGGCGTTCTATCACTACGTCGACCTGCTCGGCCTGGAGAGCGAGCCCTTCCCCAATCCGCTGACGCCCGCGTCGGGCAGCACCGTCATCGACCTGGAGGGCACGACCCACTACGCGCGCCACCTCGACGATCTGCCGCCCCTGTTCCGCGAGGTGGCCGATGCGTGGACCGATGCGTTGCGCGAAGGCGCGCAGTTCGACCAGATCCAGCAGGCGATCCGCGCCCGCGACGCGACGGCGCTGAAGGCGCTCTGGAACGCGCTCGTCCCGACCTGGGACGACCGCACCTTCTACGACTTCGTCGCCACCTCGGAGGCGTTCTCGAAGCTGTCGTTCCATCACCGCGAGGTGTTCGGGCAGGTGGGGTTCGGCACCGGTGGCTGGGATTCCGATTTCCCGAATTCGATGCTCGAGATCCTGCGCGTCGTGCTGACGCGCTGCGATGAGAACCAGCGCCTCATCCGCGGCGGCGCCCAGCAGGTTCCCTGCGGCCTCTGGTCCCATGCGCCCGACGCACCGGTGCACTGGCCGCAAGGCACCACGCTGGCGTCGCTGCACAACGGCGCGCCCAGGGCCGGCGTCTCGCACATCGCCCGCGCAACCGACGGCCGCCTCCGCGTCACCGACTGCTGGGGCGACACCCGCCACTACGACGCGGTGCTGGCCACCTGCCAGAGCTGGCTGCTGACGACGCAGATCGATTGCGAGGAGACGCTCTTCTCGCACAAGATGTGGATGGCGCTCGACCGGACGCGCTACATGCAGTCGTCGAAGACCTTCGTCATGGTCGACCGGCCGTTCTGGAAAGACAAGGACCCCGTGACCGGCCGCGACGTGATGAGCATGACGCTCACCGATCGCCTAACCCGCGGCACCTACCTGTTCGACCACGGCGACGACAAGCCCGGCGTGATCTGCCTTTCGTACGCCTGGATGGGCGATGCGCTGAAGATGCTGCCGCATCCCCCAGAGAAGCGGGTCCGGCTGGCGTTGTCGGCGTTGAAGAAGATCTACCCCGGCGTCGACATCGCGAGCCACATCATCGGCGACCCGATCACGATCTCCTGGGAAGCCGACCCGCACTTCCTCGGCGCCTTCAAGGGCGCGTTGCCCGGCCACTACCGCTACAACCAGCGCATGTACGCCCACTTCATGCAGCAGGACATGCCTGCGGCGCAGCGCGGCATCTTCATCGCCGGCGACGACGTCTCGTGGACGCCGGCCTGGGCCGAAGGCGCGGTGCAGACATCGCTGAACGCGGTGTGGGGCATCGTCGCCCACTTCGGCGGGCGCACGCCCCCGTCGAACCCGGGGCCGGGCGACGTGTTCCGTGAGCTCGGCCCCATCGAGCTGCCCGAATGAGCGTCGAGGCCACGCTGCGCATCGCGCTCTGGCAGTGCGAGCAGCACTCCGGCGACGTCGCCGGCAATCTCGAGCGCTTGCGCGGGACGGCGTTGCGCGCGGCCGCGGCCGGCGCCGATCTTCTCGTCTGCCCGGAGATGTTCCTGACCGGCTACGCCATCGGAGCGGCAGCCGTCCGCGCCCATGCCGAGCCTGCCGACGGCCCCTCGGCACGGACGATCGCGGCGCTCGCGAGCGAGACCGGCGTGGCGATCGTCTGGGGCTTTCCGGAGTCGGCTGCCGATGGCGCGTCGGGCGCCGTCTTCAATGCCGCCCAGCTGGCCGACGCCGAGGGCAGGCTGCACGGCACCTACCGGAAGACGCATCTCTACGGCGAGCTCGACCGTGCCCAGTTCAGCGCATCGGACGGCGCCTGCCCGGTGTTCGACCTGCTCGGCTGGCGCGTCGGCCTGCTGATCTGCTACGACGTGGAGTTTCCGGAAGCGGTTCGCCGGCTGGCCCTGGCAGGGGCCGACCTGGTCGTCGTGCCGACCGCCAACATGCAGGGGTTCGAGGCCGCGCCGCGGTTGCTCGTCCCGGCACGCGCCTACGAGAACCAGCTGTTCGTGGCCTACGCCATCTGCTGCGGCGAAGAGGCCGGCATCGTCTATGGCGGCTGCAGCGCGGTGGCCGCTCCCGACGGCTGCTTCCTGGCGCAGGCCGACCTCGCTCCGGCCCTGCTCATCGCCGACCTCGCCTTGGCGCTGGCGAGGAATCCGGCCAAGTCCTGCCTGGACGACCGGCGCCCGGATACCTACCGCGACCTGGCCTGAACGGCGCCCCAGGCATCGTCCGCGATGTGGCCACGTGCCTGGAACGCGGGCCGCGAAAACAGGTAGCCCTGCATCAGCACCACGCCCTCGTCGAGATAGAAATCGCGCTCGCCCGGCGTCTCGACGCCTTCGGCCAGGACCTGGATGCCCAGTTCGTCGCACATGCGCAGGATGCCGCGCGCGATCGCCTGGCGGGCCTTGCTGGTGTCGACGTTGCGCACCAGGGCCATGTCGAGCTTGATGATGTCCGGCTGGAAATCGGCGAGCAGGTTGAGGCCCGCATAGCCGGCTCCGAAGTCGTCGATGGCGGTGATGAAGCCGGTGCGCTTGTACTCGCGCAGGATCTCCGCCAGGCGGCGGCCGTCGTTGACCGCTTCGCCTTCGGTCGCCTCGAAGACGATCCGCTCGATCGGGAAGTCGACCGCGCGCGCGGCGGCCAGCGTCGTGCGGATGCAGATCTCGGGCTTGTAGATGGCGTTCGGCAGGAAGTTGATCGACAGCCGCTCCGCGATGCCGATCTGCGCCGCGCCCTTGATGGCCTTGACCCGGCACGCCTGGTCGAAGCGGTAGCGGTTCTGCTCGTTGATCTGCGACAGCACCGAATGCGCCGGCTCGCCCTCGGGGCCACGGACCAGGGCCTCGTGGCCCCACACCGTGCGCGTCACCGCATCGACGATCGGCTGGTAGGCGTAGCTGAACCGCAGGCTTTCCACCGGAGCGTCGCCACATGCGCGGCAGGCGCTGTCGGGGTCGGCCAGCGGCGTGAAGTCCGAGGACCGGATGACGATGGACATGTCGGGCATCCAGGGAGAAGGCGGGCGTACGGGCGCTCCCTGTCAGATCGGCACGGACCGTGCCGCATGAATGCCCGTGCCGGGCCAAGGCCCGCTGCACCGTGAAGGATTGCCGAACGAGCCGACCTCAGCTGTTCTCCTTCGGCCGCAGCAGGCTGACCACCCAGCACGCACCGGCGATGAGAAGGATCGCGCCGCTCTCGTAGATCAGGGTGGAGGGCTCGCCCTCCTTGCCCTGCAGGATGAGGAGGCGGCTGAGGGCCGTCATGGCGATGAAGAGCGGAATGGTGATCGGGATCTGCCGGCTGCTGTAGAACGCGCCGAGCATGCCGAGCACCTCGGCATAGATGAACATCAGGAGCAGGTCCTTCAGTTCGACCCGCATGTTCCTGACCAGCGCGACGACCTCCTGGATCATGGCGCCGACCGTGAACACGGCGATCAGGACCAGGAAGACCTTCTCGGTCACCTCGATGATGTGCTTGATGGGCATGTCGATAAAGGCACAAAAAAGCAGCGTGGCGGTCGGAACCTCCACGCTGCTGATTCTGCAGAACTTTCGGTGGTGCGGCTGGCAGGAATCGAACCCACGACCCCTTGGTTCGTAGCCAAGTACTCTATCCAGCTGAGCTACAGCCGCGTCCAGCCAACGATTATAACGGAGCGTCCCTAGCCGAGGCGGGCAGCCGCTTCGAAGCAGGTTCCGGCCCGCGGTGCGTCGCCTTCGCGGCGTGCCAGGTCGGCCAGCGCGATCCAGGCCTTGCGCCGTCCGGCGGTCGAAAGCTGCGGGTCCTTCGCGGCCAGCTCGAGGAGCGTCCGCGCCTTGCCCCAGAGGCCGCGCTCGGCCAGGGCGCAGCCGCCCGCGAGCGCGATGGCGCCGTCGCGGGGCAGTGCCAGCGACGCCGCTTCGAGCCGGCGCAACCATTCGGCGCCGATCTCGGGCACCGCGCCGGCGAGCGCTTCGGCCACCGCTGCGCGCTCCTCGGGCGCGAGCTCGGTCATGCGGTCCCAGAAAGGGCGCAGCCAGGTGCGCGCGTCCTCGTTCGAGCCGAACGCGGCGGCCCGGCCGGCGGCGCGCGCGGCGATGAACGGGTCGCGCCGGTCGGCCGGATCGAGACTGCCCCAGAGGCGGCGCAGCTGGTCCAGGTCGTGCACGGTCTCGAGCGATTCGAAGGCCAGCGATCGCAGCAGCCCGAGTGCCGCGACCTGCGAGAAGCCCTGGTGCTTGACCAGCAGCCTGGCCGTCTTCAGCGCTTCCTGCGATTGGCGGCCGAGCCGCGCCGCCTGCAGCTTGAGACGCAGCGCGTGGGTGCGGCGGGCGACGCCCAGCGGCAGGTCGGCGAGCAGCTGGATCGCCCGTGGCGCATCGCGGTCGTCGAGCGCCCATTCGGCGGCCAGCAGACGCGCTCCTTCCTCGGCCGAACGCGCGCCCGGGCTGGTGCCGGCCAGCTCGAGGGCGCGGCGCAGCTCCTCGTCGCGCAGCGCCCGGTTCTGCAGGCGATGGGCGCTGCCAGCCGCCAGCAAGTGGCCGAGCACGGTGAACTCGTTGTCCTGCGCCAGCTCCGGCGTCTCCGCCTGGATCGCCAGCGCCCGCTGCGCCGATTTCTGGGCCCGCGTGTAGCGGCCGCCGAAGTACTCGGCGAGCGCCTCGCGCAACGCCGCCTGGCCGGTGCGGTCGCGCCGCGCCACACGCCACTCGCGCGCCCGTTGCGGCAGCCCGAACAACCCGTTGATCGCCTGAATGACCCCGAACACGACGAAACAGGTGCCGACCAGCACGAGCAGGAACAGGTTGAGCGAGACGTCGAGCCGCCAGGCGCCCCAGTAGAACGAGGCCAGGCCGTCGTTGGTGCCGAGCGTCGTCGCCGCGACCACGGCGACGATGAAGAGCAGGACGAACCAGATCGTCAGGCGCATCTCAGCGCCCGGTCACGGCGGTCAGCGCCGCCAGCGTGTCGTCGGGTCGGGCGATGCTGGTCTGGCGCGCCTGCTGCATCACCTGCCGGAGCAGATCGGACGCGAGCTGGGTGCGCCGCGACGAGCGGTCGAAGTAGTGGTCGAGCGCCGCCTGCGTCCATTTCAGGTCGACCTGCGCCGCGTCGAACTGGCGGCCGAGCAGCGACAGCCGCGCGTTGAGCAGGCGCAGCTTCAGGTTCTCGCGCAGGAAGAACGCCTGCTCGGGCGCGACGAGCATCGCGTCGGGCTGGTCGATCCGCGTGATGCGCACCAGCGAACGCACCTGCGTCCACACGTTGTCGGCGACGAAGCGACCCGCCGCTCCGAGCTGGCGGGACACCCAGGTGCCGACGCCGTCGGCCGGCACCGTGGTCTCCGCGGCCGAGGCGGACGGCCCGGGCCTGGCGGGCAACGCGTCAGCGTCGCCGCCGGCGAGATCGCGGCGCGGCTCCGACGCCGAGAGCAGCGGCAGCTCGTCGACCATGCGCACCACCTCCTCGATCCGGATCGAGAGGATGGAGACGTCGGCCTGGCTGCTCGCCCTGGCGCGATCGAGGTCGTGCGCGATGGCACGACGCACGGGCTCGAGCCGGGGCTGGTTGGCGCGGGCCAGCCGGTCGTCGGCCTGCTTCAGCACGGCCACCAGGGGCTCGCTGCTGCCGGTCAGGTCCGACTGCTGCACGGCGGCGCGCAGGGTCGACTCGATGTCGCTCAGCAGGTTGTCGTCGCGCGAGCGGGCGACCGACTGGATCATGTCCTCGAGCTGGCTGCGCTGCAGCGTCGTCTCGTTGAGGCGTGCTTCGAGCAACGCCACCTTGGCGGCGGCGTCGCGCAGGCCGTCCTGCGCCTGCTTGGCGAGCATGGTCGCTTCCATGACGCGGTCGGTGCTGTCCTGCTGGCGCTGCACCAGCTCGCGCTCGCTGCTGCGCACGCGCTGGTTGGCCGACCATGCGAACGCCAGCGCCGCGATCGCGACCAGCGTGACGAGCAGGAGCAGCATCGCCAGCGGACCGTTGACGGCTCGAGCGGCCGACCTCGGTGCGACGAACGTGATCGGCGTGGGAGGGATCGGCGCGGAAGAGACGGTTCGAGGCTCGGCGGCGGGCGAGGAATCGTCGTTCACGGTCGCATCGATTGTATGCAGGCCACCACGGCGCCGAAGCCGGGCTCGACCTCCCGCACGTCGGCGAAGCCCGCCTGTCTGGCACGCTCGGCGATGCGGGGATGCGTGGCGACGGCACGGGAGCGGCCCCAGCGCCCCTTGCCGGCCAGCGCTTCGAGGTTGCCGATCGCCTCCGAGCTGCTGAACAGCCAGAGCCACGCATCGGGGCTCCCTGCCGCGGCCTCGACTGTCCGCGCCGCGTCGGCGTCGAGAACCGGCAGCGCCCGTCGATAGGCGGCGAGCGAATGCACGTCGGCACCGGCGGAGGCCAGTTGGTCGCCGAGCCAGTCGCGCCCGATCTCGCCGCGCACCACGACGACACGCGCGCCGCGCCAGTCGTGCGCGACGAGTCGCTGCCAGAGGGCCTCGGAATCGTGCTGCGCCGCATCGGCCGCCGGCTCGACGATCGCGCGCTCCGGCACGCCTGCCGCGCGCAGCGCCTCGGCGGTGCCCGGGCCCGGCGCGGCAGCCAGGGTCGATGCCGGCCAGGGCGCGCCCGGCGGCCTGGCCGCGACGAAGCGCAGGACGGCGTTGGCGCTGACGAACACCACCAACCGATACGTCGAAAGCGCTGCCCAGAGGGCGACCAGCGGTCCGACACCTGCCGCCGGCACGATCTCGATCAAGGGCACGGCGACGGCATCGATGCCGCGGGCCGCGAACCGGGCGACCGCGGGGCCGCCCTGCGCCGCCGGACGCGTGACGATGAGGCGCGGCGCCGGGAGCGCGGTCACGTCGCTGGCGAAGCGATCGGCGCCGGCGACGACCCGGGCGGCGAGGCCCGCATCAGGGTGCGGCGTCGCCGTCGTCCGGCTTGTCGGCAGCGGCCAGATAGGGCGCGGCGCCATGCGCCAGCAGCTCCGCCGCCACCTTCACGCCGAGCGCTTCGGCGCCGGCCGCATCGACGACGTCGCCGGTGACCGATGCGCGCAGCAAGGGCGCGTCGACGCGATCCGGATGGCCGACCGCCGCGGCGAGCGCGAGCGTCGCGCCGGACCATGCCGCATGCGCCGCCAGCGGCATGCTGCAGTTGCCGCCGAGCGCACGCGAGACGGCACGCTCGGCCAGCACGGCGAGCCAGGTCGGCCGGTCGGTGGTGGTGGCCAGCTGCGCGTTCAGGCCGACGGCGTCGGCACGCGTCTCGATGCCGAGGGCGCCCTGGCCGGCGCAGGGCAGCATCTCGTCGAGCGCGAAGCGGGCGCGGATGCGCGAGGCCAGGCCGAGCCGCACGAGACCGGCCGCCGCGAGGACGATGGCGTCGTACTGGCCTTCGTCGAGCTTGCGCAGGCGCGTGTCGAGATTGCCGCGCAGGGCGACGATGCGCAGGTCTGGCCGCATCGCCCGCAGCTGGACGATCCGGCGCAGGCTGGACGTGCCGACGACGCCGCCCTGCGGCAGATCGTGCAGCGTCGCGAAACGACCCGAGACGAACACGTCGCGCGGGTCTTCGCGGTCCAGCACCGCGGCGAGTGCGAAGCCGCCGGGGAGATCCATCGGCACGTCCTTCAGCGAATGGACGGCGATGTGCGCGCGCCCATCGGCCAGCGCCGTCTCGAGCTCCTTCACGAACAGGCCCTTGCCGCCGACCTTCGAGAGCGAGCGGTCTAGGATCTGGTCGCCACGCGTCGTCATCGCGAGCAGCGAGACGGAGGCGCCGAAGCGCTGTTCGAGCAGGGCCTTGACGTGCTCGGCCTGCCAGAGCGCAAGGCGGCTTTCGCGTGTGGCGATGACGATCGTGTCGGGCATCGCGGCATGCTAGCAGGCACGTCTCCTGCATCATGCGGCGGCAGGACCGGCACCCGGTCCATGCCTGCAGGCCACCGATGACCCGAACGATCTCCGCGCGCAGCGCCGCCGCCGCCAACAACGCGCCGCTCGTCGACGACATCCGCCTGCTCGGCCGGATCCTCGGCGACGTCATCCGCGAGCAGGAAGGCAAGGCCGCCTACGAGCTGGTCGAGCGGGTGCGGCAGCTGTCGGTGGCCTACCGGCTCAAGCGCGACGCGCGGGCCGGCCGCGCGGTCGACCGTTTGCTGACCGGCCTGTCGAGCGAGCGCACGGTCAGCGTGATCCGCGCCTTCGCGTATTTCTCGCATCTCGCCAACATCGCCGAAGACCGCCACCACCTGCGCCGCCGTGCCGTGCACGAGCAGCAGGGCCACCTGCAGCGCGGCTCGCTGGCGATGGCGTTCCAGCGGCTGGCGCGCCGCGGCATCGATGCCGACCGCATCGCCGACACGCTCGAGCATGCCTGGATCTCGCCGGTGCTGACCGCCCACCCGACCGAGGTGCAGCGCAAGAGCATCCTCGATGCCGAGCGCGCGATCGCCGAGCTGCTTGCCGCGCGCGCGCCCGACACCGGCATGCGCGAGCTGGCCCGCAACGAGGCGCTGCTGCGCGCGCGCATCACCCAGCTGTGGCAGACGCGCATGCTGCGCAACGCGAAGCTCACGGTCGACGACGAGATCGAGAACGCGCTCAGCTACTACCGCGCCACCTTCCTGGCGCAGATCCCGGCGCTCTACCGCGAGGTCGAGGACGCACTGCCGGGCCGCTCGATCGCCACGTTCTTCCGCATGGGCAACTGGATCGGCGGCGATCGCGACGGCAATCCGAACGTGTCGGCCGAGACGTTGGCAGCCGCGCTCGCGAAGCAGAGCGAGACCGGCCTGCGCTGGATGCTCACGCAGATCCACGAGCTCGGCGCCGAGCTCTCGAATTCGGCCACGCTCTCGCCCGTCACGGCCGCGATGCAGTCGCTCGCCGATCGTTCGGGCGACGACAGCGCGCACCGCATCGACGAGCCCTACCGCCGTGGCCTGATCGGCGTCTACGCGCGTCTCGCAGCGACCCTGCAGTCGCTGACCGGCACCGAAGCGCTGCGCCACGCCATCGCGCCGCGCGCGCCCTACGCATCGCCCGACGAGCTGCTCGCCGATCTGCGGATCGTGCGCGATTCGCTCTGCACCCATCACGCGGAAGCGCTGGTGGCGCCACGCCTGGCGCCACTGATCCGCGCCGTGCAGGTGTTCGGCTTCCATCTCGCCACGGTCGACCTGCGCCAGAGCTCCGACAAGCACGAGGCGGTGGTCGGCGAGCTGCTGCGCGTGGCCCGCATCGAGGCCGACTATGCCTCGCTCGACGAAGCCGCGAAGCGCACGCTCCTGCTCGGCGTGCTCGACGATGCACGCGGCCTGCGCGTCGTCGAGAGCGAGCGCGCCGCGACGTACAGCGCGCTCTGCCTCGGCGAGCTGGCCATTTTCGAGATGGCCGCGACGATGCTCTCGCGCTACGGCCGCGAGGCGCTGCGCCACTACATCATCTCGCACACCGAGAGCGTGAGCGACCTGCTCGAAGCGCTCGTCCTGCTGAAGGAAGCCGGCCTGCTGCACGGCCGACTGAGCGAGTCGGCAACGACATCGTTGATCGTGTCGCCGTTGTTCGAAACCATCGGCGACCTGCGCAGCGCGGCAGCGACGATGCGCGAGTACTACGCGCTGCCCGGCATCGCCGCGATGCTGCAACGATCCGGCGCCGAGCAGGACGTGATGATCGGCTACAGCGACAGCAACAAGGACGGCAGCGCCTTCACCAGCAGCTGGGAGCTGTATTGCGCGGAGATCGCGCTGGTCGGCGTGTTCGATGCGCTGCGCGCCTCGCACGGCATCACGTTGCGCCTGTTCCACGGCCGGGGCGGCACGGTCGGGCGCGGCGGCGGCCCGAGCTACGAGGCGATCCTGGCCCAGCCGCCCGGCACGGTGAACGGCCAGATCCGGCTGACCGAACAGGGCGAGGTGATCGCCTCGAAATACGCGCAGCCGGAGATCGGCCTGCGCAACCTCGAGACGCTGGTCGCGGCCACGCTCGAGGCCACCCTGCTGCACCCGACCAAGGCCGCGCCGAAGAGCTTCCACGATGCGGCCGCCTCGTTGAGCGCGGCGAGCATGGCGGCCTATCGCGGGCTCGTCTACGAGACGCCGGGCTTCACCGACTACTTCTTCAGCGCCACGCCGATCCGCGAGATCGCGGAGCTCAACATCGGCTCGCGGCCGGCATCGCGCAAGGCGACGCAGGCCATCGAGGACCTGCGCGCGATCCCCTGGAGCTTCAGCTGGGGCCAGTGCCGGGTCGCGCTGCCGGGCTGGTACGGCTTCGGCTCGGCCGTCGAAGCGTATCTCGGCGATGGCGGTGCCCGCTCCGGCAGGCCGGCCCGCGCCGCGTTGCTGAAGCGCATGGCGAAGGAATGGCCGTTCTTCGCGACGCTCGTCTCCAACCTCGACATGGTCATCGCCAAAAGCGATCTCGCCATCGCCGCCCGCTATGTCGATCTGGTCGACGACCGCAAGCTCGGCCGCCGCATCTTCGCGCGCATCGAAGCCGAGTGGCAACGGACCGCCGATGCGCTCACGCTCATCACTGGCGAGAAGAATCGCCTGGCCTCGAATCCGGCGCTGGCGCGCTCGATCGAGCATCGCTTTCCCTACCTGGATCCGCTCAACCACCTGCAGGTGGAGCTGATGCGCCGCTATCGCCGCGGCAAGGCCGGCGATGCGGGGCTCGACCGCATCCGCAACGGCATCCACATCTCCATCAACGGCCTCGCCGCCGGGCTGCGCAACACGGGCTGAACATCATGTCGAAGCTTCTCGTCACCATCGTCA
>CAZZVH010000014.1:3430-4570 GCA_964657365.1 uncultured Burkholderiaceae bacterium | reverse complement strand
CGCTGCTGGCGAACCCCGACAAGCCGGCGCAGGTGTGCTTCACGGCCACCTTCGCTGCAGACAGGTTCGAGCTGACGGCGCCGCTGCTGAAGAAGTATTTCGGGATCGAGGAACGGCGGACCTGAGTTCGCGGGGTCACGGAGTCGCTGCGGACGCCGCGCTCGCCGGCGGATTCGCCGCAGCCGCGGCCGCACGCTCCATGTCTGCGTCGGCCGTGAACTCGGCGACGGTTCGACCCGACGCGGCCAGGGCGGCTCGCGCTGCGCCGACCTCGCCGAGCCGCCCCACTTGTCGCATCAGCTTCTGGCTCGTCGCGACTGCATTGCAACTCGTGAAGTCGTTGTAGTCACCGCGGGTCCTGAGCTCCGCACGCTGCATCGCGTCCTGCTCCTGGCGAAAAGCAGTGACGGTTTCGGCAGGCCAGCCGAGTCGCGACCCGAGTTTGATGCCGATGGCACGCTCGATCAACGTCGAACCGTTGTCGACGAACTGGTGCGCCACCGCGTCGCAGGTCTGCCGTCGGTTGCTGTCCGCAAGCATCGGTTGCGCGCAATAACGCGTCACCGTCTGCAACGGCGGAAGCGTCCAACCGCCGAACAGCGTCAACGTGGCGTAGTGCATCTGCGCTGCGTCGAAGTCGGCGCTCTCTGCAGGCACGGCCGCATCGGCCAGCAATGGGAGCAAGTCGCCATAAGTCCGGCTGGCCCTGGCGTGCGCAACATGGTTCATTGCGTCGTCGAGCGCGGCTCCGTCCTTGTGCTCGGCGGCCTCGCCGGCGACGTGCAGCCAGGCGTCGGCATTGTCCGGATCGATGCGCGCCCACTGACCGACGGACACGAGCTGGCAGGCCGGCGCCACCGCTCGTGCCCAGCTCGCGCAGGCATCGATCGCCGCGGCGTAGACCGCCGGGGTCGTCGACATTGCCGCCAGACGTGCCAGCGCATCCGTTGCCGGACCCACGCTCTGCAGTGTGGCTGCACTGGTCCCTTGTCGCCGGGCAGCTTTGATGCAAGCCTCGTCCGCTCCGCACATCGCATCGATCGCGGCGGCTTCCGCCCGCGATGCCAGACGCAGGTCTTCCTGACGCCGGATCAGCAACCCGGCGGCGCGCACCCGCTCGTCGGCGTCCGACGTCAGCGC
>CAZZVH010000014.1:1585-3330 GCA_964657365.1 uncultured Burkholderiaceae bacterium | reverse complement strand
CCCGCCGACGAATGCGCCGATGCCCAGCGACACCCTCGATGCCCGCCCCGGAGGGCCGCCATCGCCGGTGGAAGTCGGAGGGGCCGGATCGTCTCTGCGCACGATCCGCAGGATTGTCTACCGACCCACCGCCACCAGGGCCTCGCGCACCGCCGCCACCTGCCGACGCGACACGGCCAGCCACTCGCCGACCGGTGCCACAGAAACGGCCCAGCCTTCTGCCCCCTCCTCGTCCGCATCGCCGGCCAGCATGCGTCTCTCCAGGGCCCGGACCGCGCGCTTGGCGACCAGCGCGTTGCGGTGCACGCGCAGGAAGCGATCGCCGAGGCGGCCTTCGAGCTCGGCCAGCGAATCGTCGAGCACGTGGGTGTGCTCGGCCGTGCGCAGCGTGACGTACTTGAGCTCGGCCTTGAGATAGAGCACGTCGGCGACCGGCACGCGAATGACGCGGCCCCGGTCGCTGACGACGATGACCGGACCGTCCTCGACGATCGCCGGCTCGTCCCGGACGACGCCCTGGCCGAGCGCGCGACGCTCGGCGACGCGGCGCAGCGCCATCTGCAGGCGCTCGCGCTTGACCGGCTTGGTGAGGTAGTCGATGGCCTCGAGATCGAAGGCCTTCAGCGCATGCTGGGCGTGCGCGGTGACGAACACGACGGCCGGCGCCGGCACCTTGAAGCGCAGCTCGGCGGCGAGCTGGGTGCCGTCGCGGCCGGGCATCTGCACGTCGAGCAGCACCAGGTCGCATTCGCGCGTCGCCATCCAGACCAGCGCCTGGGCCGCGTTGGCCGCTTCGCCGACGACGCTGCAACGCGGGTCGACGCATTCGGCGACGAGGCTGCGCAGGCGCAGCCTGGCCAGCTCTTCGTCGTCGACGACCAGGACGCGCAGGACGCGGGTGTCGATGCCAGGGTGGTCTTGGGTGGGCACGGCGCTCATCGGATCTCCGGGGCTCACAACGGAACGACGATCTGGACACGGAAGACATCCGCGTCCAGACGGGTCTCGAACTGGGCGGCGACGTCGTGCATGAGACGCAGACGTTCGCGAACGTTCTCGAGGGCGATGCCGTTGCCCGGCCGGGACGGCTCCTTCGGCACGCTGTTGGCGATCGACAGCACGGCACGGCCGAGCTTGACCTTCGTGCGCACGCGGATGACACCGCCTTCGGTCGACGGCTCGACGCCGTGACGGACAGCGTTCTCGACCAGCGGCTGCAGGATCAGCGGCGGCACGCGGGCGGTGCCGGCCTCGGGATCAAGCTCCCAGTTCACGGTCAGGCGGCTGCCGAAGCGGATTTGCTCGATGTCCAGGTAGCGCTGCGCCAGCTCGACCTCTTCGGCGAGCGACACCGACTCCGCGGTGTCGCCGATGGCGACGCGGAACAGCTCGGCCAGGTCTTCGAGCACGCCCTCGGCGCGCGCCGGATCGAGGCGCACCAGCGTGAGCGCGGTGTTGAGCGTGTTGAAGAGGAAGTGCGGGCGGATGCGCGACTGCAGCTCGGCGAGACGGGCCGTGGTTTCGGCGGGCACCGTCGCTTTGGCGCGCAGGCGCAACCAGACGAAGATCGCCGCGGCCATCGCACCGTAGGTGCGAAAACCGCCCGTGAGCATGAGCGGAATGCGCGAGACGGTGCGCGCGCGTTCGGCGAACGCGAGGAAGTAGGCTTCGCGCTCGCGCGTCGAGTCCTTAACGATGCCCGTCATCGCGGGCGCTTCGTAGGTGCCCCCGGAGATCTCGACGAG